>NZ_JBHMQU010000001.1:0-33287 GCF_042435015.1 Paracoccus panacisoli
CCGAGCTCGCGAACCCCTCGGGGTGCGGGGTCCACGCGGCCGCGCCCTGCGGGGCGTCGCCGCCGGCACCGGCCGCGGGGCCGCGGGCGAACTCGCCCGCCGCCTGGCCCGCCTGCACCCGGCGGATCAGCGCCTCGGGGTCGGGCAGGTCGGCCACATGGGTCAGGCGGATGATCGCCATCTCGGCGGCCATCATCGCGTTCGGCGCCGCCGCGACCTCCTCGAGCGCCTTGAGCAGCATCTGCCACAGCCGCGTCAGCGCCCGCATCGGGACGCGGGCGGCCATGTCGGCGCCGCGGGCGCGCTCATCCGGGCCTACGGTGGGGTCCTCGGCGGCGGCGGGGGTGATCTTCACCACGCTGACCCAATGGGTGATCTCGGCCAGATCGCGCAGCACGGCGAGCGGATCGGCGCCCTCGGCATATTGCGCCTGCAGCTCGGCCAGCGCCTCGGCCGCAGCCCCGCGCAGGATCATGTCGAAGAGGTCGAGCACCCGGCCGCGGTCGGCGAGCCCGAGCATCGAGCGGACCTCGGCGGCTGTCGTCTCACCCGCGCCGTGGCTGATCGCCTGGTCGAGCAGCGAGGTCGCGTCCCGCGCCGAGCCTTCGGCGGCCCGCGTGATCAGCGCCAGCGCGTCGTCGGTGATCGCCGCGCCCTCGGCCCCCGCGATGCGGCGCAGAAGGGCCAGCATCACCTCGGGCTCGATCCGGCGCAGGTCGAAGCGCTGGCAGCGGCTGAGCACCGTCACCGGCACCTTGCGGATCTCGGTGGTGGCGAAGATGAACTTGACGTGCGGCGGGGGTTCCTCGAGCGTCTTCAGCAGCGCGTTGAACGCCGAGGTGCTGAGCATGTGCACCTCGTCGATGATGTAGATCTTGTAGCGCGCGGCGCCCGGCGCGTAGTGCACGCTCTCGATGATCTCGCGGATGTCGCCCACGCCGGTGCGCGAGGCCGCGTCCATCTCCAGCACGTCGACGTGGCGGCCCTCGGCGATGGCCACGCAATGCTCGCACACCCCGCAGGGCTGCGTGGTCGGGCCGCCGGTGCCGTCCGGGCCGATGCAGTTCATCCCCTTGGCGATGATCCGCGCGGTGGTGGTCTTTCCGGTGCCGCGGATGCCGGTCATGATGAAGGCCTGCGCGATGCGGTCGGCCTCGAAGGCATTCTTCAGCGTGCGGACCATGGCGTCCTGCCCGACCAGATCGGCAAAGGTCTCGGGCCGGTATTTCCGGGCGAGCACCCGATAGGCGGGCGTGTCGGTCATGGGTTCCCTCGTCTGACCGGGGGAATGTAGGGGGACGGCCCGACGAGGGCAACGGCAGAGGGGACGGGGTGAGGGGATGATCGGGGATCGGGCAGGGCTGGCGTTCGCCGGCGGCGGGCTGGACCGCGCGGCCGAGGCGCGGGGCGACGCGGACTGGCAGGCGGGGGCGGCGATGGTCCCGGTGTGGCGCGGCAAGGTCTGCCTCGATGCCGACGGCGCGCTGGTGCGGCTGGGGGCCGGGCACCCGGCGCTGGCCGACACGGGCGAGGCGGGGCCGGTGCTGCTCGGCCGCGACGGGGGACAGGCGGTCGCGGCCTGCGACATCAGCGCCTGGGCGCCGCCGAACCTGCCCGAGACCAAGCTGTTCTTCGACCCCTCCGAGCAGGTCCACCCGGCGATCCCCGGCGCCGGGTTCGTCGAGCTGCGCGGCGCGATGATGCGGCTTTCGCCGCTCGACGCGGAACTCGCCGCCACCGCACGGGCGCTGACCGGCTGGCACGCCACTCACCGCTTCTGCCCCGCCTGCGGGCACGAGACGCAGGCCGCGCAATCGGGCTGGCAGCGCCGCTGCCCGGGCTGCGGGCGCACCCATTTCCCCCGCACCGACCCGGTGGTCATCATGCTCGTCACCCGCGGTGACCGGGTGCTGCTGGGCCGCTCGCCCGGCTGGCCCGAAGGGATGTATTCCTGCCTCGCGGGCTTCATCGAGCCGGGCGAGACGCTCGAGGCCGCCGTCCGCCGCGAGGTCGCCGAAGAGACCGGCATCCGCATCGGCGCGGTGCGCTATGCCGGCAGCCAGCCGTGGCCGTTCCCCGCCTCGTTGATGATCGGGCTGGTGGCCGAGGCCGAGAGCGAGGCGATCACCCTCGATCCGGTGGAACTCGAGGACGCGCTGTGGCTGTCGCGCGCCGATCTGGCGGCGGTGATGGCCGGGACGCACCCGGTGCTGCGGGCGCCGCGCCGGGGGGCGATCGCGGGGTGGCTGATGCGGGGGTGGCTGGATGGGTAGGTTTGCCGGAGCCGGCGCGCGAGTATCGCTCGGGGTTGGGGCCGGACGGGTCTGGCCACGACGGGGGCCGCCATGCGACGTAGTGTGACGTCGACAGATCAACTCGCAAGGCTGATTGTTCGTTAGCCGCCTAGCAGAGGCGCAAACGCCAGTGGCGCCCGCCTCCCCGTTTTCCGCGTCGGCGCGAGATCACCGACAGGATGGCAAGCAGACGCAGCCATCGGATTCCGCACGTCGGAGTTGGAAGAAGGGGTGAGAGGCTGGACAACGACCCAAGCGGGGCTCGTTACGGCTGCTTCCTTCCGGACCTGACCGGGTTGGCGAGGCGCCTGCCCGCGCCAACCTCTCGAGGCCGATCTAGTCGGCTTGTGAAGAGGATGCAAGGTGGTGTCAGTCGGATGACCGTAGTGCGTGGTTCTGGGCGCTTGGAGGTTTATCAGGCACAGCTGCCTGGAACGCGGTATGTTCGGTCGTGAAGTGCAGAATTATAGAGCTCGGTGCTGACCGGTGATGCACGCAGTGGTTGCGCCAACATCACACTGGCGTTAAATAGCCTGCCGACTTCCTGTGTACATGGTTGCCATGAAATTTTCGTTTCGTCAGGACACCGACCTTCCCGCCGACCAGCTGTTCGACATGATCAGCGACTTCCCACGGATCGAGCGGATGCTTGCTCGCAAGGGCGCCGAGGTCCGGCGCATCGATCCGGCCGTTGAGCCGGGTGCGGGCATGGCATGGGACGTGGCGTTCGATCTACGCGGCAAACGGCGCGAGATGCGACTGAGCGTCGCCCAATTCGACCGACCCGAGAAGATCGTGATCCTCGGCGAGGCGGAATCGCTCTTCCTGACGGTCGAGATGACGGTGATCGTGCTGACGCGGGCCAAATCGCGGGTGATCTTCGAGCTCGAGGCGCGGCCGCAGACGATTCGGGCGCGGCTGATGCTGCAGACGGCCAAGCTCGGCAAGGCGCAGCTCGACCGCAAGTTCGCGGAACGGATCGGCGCTTTCCTGTCCGACCTCTCGGCCCGCCGGGGCTGAGCCGCCGCCGGGTGGCCGCGCCCGGAGGCGCGCGCTAGCCCTGCTGCTGGCGGGCGCGCAGCGGATCGGCGGGATAGACGCCGAGGATCGTCAGCATCGAGGTAAAATAGCGCAGCTCATCCAGCGCCCGCGCCACCGCCGGGTCGTCGGGGTGGCCCTCGATGTCGGCGTAGAACTGGGTCGCGGTGAACACCCCGTCCACCATGTAGCTTTCCAGCTTGGTCATGTTGACGCCGTTGGTCGCGAACCCGCCCATCGCCTTGTAGAGCGCGGCGGGGATGTTCCTGACACGGAAGACGAAGCTCGTCAGCATGTCCGGGCGCCCGGCCGCGTTCAGGCGGCGCGACAGGTCGGGGGTGCGCGACATGATCAGGAACCGCGTGGTGTTGTTCTGCCGGTCCTCGATCTCGTCGGCCAGCCGGTCGAGCCCGTAGATCTCGCCGGCGAGCGGGCTGGCCAGCGCCGCGCGGCGCGGATCGCCGCCCTGCGCGACCATCATCGCGCTGCCTGCGGTGTCGGGGCCGGTCAGGGTGCGGATGTTGTGGCGCCGCAGGAAGCCGCGGCACTGGCCCAGCAGGACGGTGTGGCTCATCGCCTCGGTCACGTCCTCGAGCCGGGCGCCGGGCACGCCCAGCAGGCTGATGTGCACCCGCACGAAGGTCTCGCCGATGATGTTCAGGCCGGATTCGGGCAGCAGGTGGTGGATGTCGGCGACCCGGCCATAGGTCGAGTTCTCGACCGGCAGCATCGCCAGGTCGGCCGCGCCCGAACGGCAGGCCTCGACGGTATCCTCGAAGGTGGGGCAGGGCAGGGCCTCGCTCTCGGGCGACCACTGGCGGCAGGCCTGGTGCGAATAGGCGCCGGGTTCGCCCTGAAAGGCGATGCGCGGCGCGGTCGGCCACGCCGGTGCGGCCTCGGCCGGGGCTTCCGAGCGGTTGGCCGAGGGGGTGGCGAGGGCGCTGGCAGAGGGGGCGGGATCGGACATCTGTGACCTTGGGCGGACGGCGCGGACCGGGCGGGCCTGCGCGCAGGTTCAGGGCCCGCGGCCGGGCCGGCGTCGAGGCCCGCAGGTGGCCCCCGTCGCGGGGTGCGGGGCGCCGCGGCGGGCGGGGCGATGCGGCGGCGAAACGCCGCCCCCCGATTGCGGGCGCCGGGCCGAACTATACCTTGAACCGGCAAAGTGAAAGCGGATAGATAGCGCCCAGACAGAGCTGAGGCCGCAGGGGAATACGCGCGATGTTCAACACGATGACGGTGACGAAGGCGGCCGGTGCGCTGATCGGGTCACTGCTGTTCCTGATGCTGGCCTCGTGGTTCGCCTCATCGCTCTATCACGTCGGCCCCGCGGGCCACGCCGCCGAGGGCGAGGAAGCGCCGCAGGCCTACCGCATCGCCGTCGAGGATGCCGCCCCGGCCGAGGATGGCGCCGCCGCCGAGGAAGGCCCCGACTTCGCCACGCTGCTGGCCGCCGCCGACCCCGCCAAGGGCGAGCGCGCCTTCGGCAAGTGCAAGTCGTGCCACAAGATCGACGGGACCGATGGCGTCGGCCCGCACCTGAACGGCGTCGTGGAGCGCGACAAGGCGTCGGTCGCCGGCTTCAACTACTCGCAGGCGGCGATGGACATGCCCGGCGTCTGGACGCCCGAGAACCTCAACGGGTTCGTGACCAGCCCCCGCGAGTACATGCCGGGCACCAAGATGACCTTCGCCGGCATCAAGAGCGCCGCCGAGCGCGCCGACCTGATCGCCTATCTGGCGACCACCACGCAGTAATCGGCGCTTCGCCGGACCAACGACCCGACGGCGCGACGGCCCTGCCGCTCGCGCCGTTCGTCTGTCCGGGGCGGGGCTCCTGCCGCGGCATCCGGTCCCGTGTCACATTCCCGACATGGCGCTTGCCGCCAGCCCGACCGCTGCCTTAGCGTCGGCTGGCCGGTGGCGCCCGACGGGTCACCGTGGCGCTGAAGACCGAGGCCGCGCGGGCCGCGAGATGACGGATGGAATGGCGCGCCCGGGTGGCGCGCAAACGGGGGACGGCATGGTGCGACATCTTGTTCTGGCCGCGGGCCTGGCCCTGACCGGCACCGCGGTTCTGGCCCAGAACCCCGCTGCCCCGCCGCCGGCGCCGGATGCCGCCGCGGGCACCATCGTCGCGCATGGCGTCTCGACCTTCGGCGACCTCGCCTTGACGGCCGATTTCCCGCATCTGCGCTATGTGAACCCCGACGCGCCCAAGGGCGGCGAGATGAGCCAGTGGGCGCCGGGCGGCTTCGACAGCTACAACCCCTACACGATCAAGGGCCGGGCGGCGGCGCTCTCCACCGTGATGCTGGAAAGCCTGCTGACCGCGCCCGCCGACGAGATCGGCGCCGCCTACTGCCTGCTCTGCGAGACGGTGGAATACCCGCCGAGCCGCGACTGGGTGATCTTCACCCTGCGCGACGGCATCCGGTTCTCGGACGGCACGCCGATGACCTCGGCCGACGTGCTGTTCTCGTACGAACAGCTGCGCGACAAGGGCCTGTCGTCCTTCCGCGCGGTGATCGCGCAGATGGTCGCCAAGGCCGAGGTGCTGGACGACCGGCGGGTGCGCTTCACCTTCACCCCGGACTACCCGCGCCGCGACGTGATCCAGGCGGCGGGCGGGCTGCCCATCTTCTCCAAAGCGGATTTCGAGGCGAATCATCGGGATCTGGGGGAAGGCTCGAACCTGCCCTATGTCGGGTCGGGCCCCTATCTCTTCGATCGCGCCGACATCGGCCGCTCGGTCAGCTGGAAGCGCAACCCGGACTACTGGGGCGCGAACCTGCCGATCAACATCGGCCGCAACAACTTCGACCGCATCCGCATCGAATATTTCGGCGACTACGAAAGCGCCTTCGAGGCCTTCAAGGCCGGCGAATACCGCTTCCGCAACGAGGCCTCCTCGATCATCTGGGCGACCCGCTACGACTTTCCCGCCTTCACCCAGGGCTGGGTGAAGAAGGAGGAACTGGCCGACGGCAACGTGGCGAACGGGCAGGCCTGGGCCATCAACCTGCGCCGCCCGCAGTTCCAGGACGTGCGGGTGCGCGAGGCGCTGGGGCTGCTCTTCAACTTCGAGTGGGCGAACCAGACGCTGTTCTACGGGCTCTACGAGCGGGTGAAGGGCTTCTGGGACAACTCGCCGCTGTCCGCGTCGGGCCTGCCCTCGCCGGGCGAACTCGCCCTGCTCGAGCCGCTTCGCGCCGATCTGCCCGAGGCGGTATTCACCGCCGACGCCTTCGTCCCCCCGGTAAGCGGCGAGCGCCAGCTCGACCGCGGCAACCTGCGCCGGGCCGCGCAGTTGCTCGACGCGGCGGGGTGGGTGATCCCCGAGGGCGCCCGCGACGGGTTGCGGCGGAAGGACGGCCAGACGCTCCGGGTGCAGATCCTGAACGAAAGCCAGACCTTCGACCGGGTGATCAACCCCTATGTCCAGAACCTGCGCGCCGCCGGCATCGACGCCGTGCACGAGCGGGTGGACGACGCCCAGCTCGAGGACCGCAAGCGCAACCACGACTTCGACCTGATCAACGTACATCTGGGCCAGGACATGATCCCCGGCGCCGGGCTGCAGCAGTATTTCGGCTCGAAGGCCACCGGAGACGTGTTCAACGCCATGGGGCTGGCCAACCCGGCGGTCGACGCGCTCATCACCCAGGTCGAGGCCGCCACCACTCAAGAGGAGCTGACGACCCGCGTCCACGCCCTCGACCGGGTGCTAAGGGCGCTGCATTTCTGGGTGCCGCAGTGGTTCAAGGGCAAGCACACCGTGGCCTACTGGGACATGTATGCTCACCCCGAGACGCTGCCGCCCTACTCGCTCGGCGAACTTGATTTCTGGTGGTACGACGCCGATAAGGCGGCAAAGCTGAAAGAGGCCGGGGCGATCCGCTGACGCCACCGGCCCCAAGAGCGCGATCGCGCCGGGGCAGGGACGAGGAATGGGCGCATATCTTCTGCGGCGGCTGCTGCTCATCGTCCCGACGCTCATCGGGATCATGCTGGTCAACTTCACCCTGACGCAGTTCGTCCCCGGCGGGCCGATCGAGCAGATCGTGGCCCGCGTGCAGGGCGAGGGCGACGTGTTCCGCAACATCGCCGGCGGCGGCGATGCGGGGCAGGGCGGCGCCACGACCGAGCGCTATGCCGGCGCCCAGGGCCTGCCGCCCGAGTTCATCGCCGAGCTGGAAAAGGAGTTCGGCTTCGACAAGCCCGCCCCGGTGCGGTTCCTGACCATGCTCGGCAACTACCTGCGCTTTGACTTCGGGCAGTCGTGGTTCCGCTCGATCTCGGTCGTCGACCTGGTGCTGGAAAAGATGCCGGTCTCGATCACGCTGGGGCTGTGGTCGACGCTGCTGGCCTATCTGATCTCGATCCCGCTCGGCATCCGCAAGGCGGTGCGCGACGGCACGCCCTTCGATACCTGGACCTCAAGCGCGATCATCGTCGGCTACGCCATCCCCGGCTTCCTCTTCGCGGTGCTGCTGATGGTGCTGTTCGCCGGCGGCAGCTACTGGAAGATCTTCCCGCTGCGCG
The DNA here is from genome assembly GCF_042435015.1 of Paracoccus panacisoli. Lineage (NCBI taxonomy): Bacteria > Pseudomonadati > Pseudomonadota > Alphaproteobacteria > Rhodobacterales > Paracoccaceae > Paracoccus > Paracoccus panacisoli. The sequence continues at coordinate 7,875 of NZ_JBHMQU010000001.1, forward strand.
GCCTCACCTCGGACAACTTCGCCGACCTCAGCCTGATCGGGAAGATCAAGGACTATCTCTGGCACATCACCCTGCCGGTGACGGCCGCGACGATCTCGAGCTTTGCGACACTCACCCTGCTGACCAAGAACAGCTTTCTGGACGAGATCAACAAGCAGTACGTGATGACCGCCCGCGCCAAGGGCCTGACCGAGGGGCGCGTGCTCTACGGCCATGTGTTCCGCAACGCGATGCTGATCGTGATCGCGGGCTTTCCGGCGCTGTTTCTCGGCGTGTTCTTCGGCTCGTCGATCCTGATCGAGACGATCTTCTCGCTCGACGGCCTCGGCCGGCTGGGGTTCGAGGCGGCCGTCCAGCGCGACTATCCGGTGATCTTCGGCACCCTCTATGTCTTCGGCCTCATGGGCCTTCTGGTCGGCATCCTGTCGGACCTGATGTATGTGCTGGTCGACCCGCGCATCGACTTCGAGAAGCGCGCCGGATGACGCTCTCGCCCCTCAACCAGCGCCGCTGGCGCAACTTCCGCCGGAATGGCCGGGCGTTCTGGTCGCTCGTGATCTTCACGCTGCTGTTCGTGGCCTCGCTCTTTGCTGAGCTGATCGCCAACGACAAGCCGATCCTCGTCCAGTACCGGGGCGAGTATTTCGTCCCCGCCTACCGCTTCTACCCCGAGACGGCGTTCGGCGGCGATTTCGGCACCGAGGCGAACTACAAGGACCCGGTCGTGGCCTGCCTCATCGCCTCGGGCGGGGTCGAGGATTGCCTCGACGACCCCGAGGCGACGCAGGCGGCCATCGCCGCGGGCACGTTGACCGAGGGGGTCGAGAGGGGCTGGGCGATCTGGCCGCCGATCCCCTATCACTTCCGCACCATCAACGACGTGGGTACCGCCCCCTCGGCGCCGGACCGGGCGCATTGGCTGGGCACCGACGACACCGCCCGCGACGTGACCGCGCGGGTGATCTACGGCTTCCGGGTCTCGATCCTCTTCACCCTGATCGTCACCGCCGTCTCGTCGGTGATCGGCATCGCGGCGGGCGCGGTGCAGGGCTATTTCGGCGGTCGCACCGACCTGATCTTCCAGCGCCTGCTCGAGATCTGGGGCTCCACCCCCTCGCTCTACGTCATCATCATCCTGTTTGCGATCCTCGGGCGCAGCTTCTGGCTGCTGGTCTTCGTCTCGATCCTCTTCGGCTGGCCGGCGTTGGTGGGCGTGGTGCGGGCCGAGTTCCTGCGCGCGCGCAACTTCGAGTATGTCCGCGCCGCCCGTGCCTTGGGCGTCGGCGACCGCACCATCATGTTCCGCCACATCCTGCCGAACGCCATGGTGGCGACGCTGACCATGCTCCCCTTCGTCGTGACCGGCACCATCGCCTCGCTCGCGGCGCTCGACTACCTCGGCTACGGGCTGCCCGCCTCGGCGCCCTCGCTGGGCGAGCTGGCACTGCAGGCCAAGCAGAACCTGCAGGCGCCATGGCTCGGCTTCACCGCCTTCTTCACCTTCGCGATCATGCTGTCGCTCCTGGTGTTGATCTTCGAGGGCATCCGCGACGCCTTCGACCCGCGCAAGACCTTCAAATGAGCGATCCGCTGCACCCCCCCGCGGCGGCCGTCCCGCCGGTGCAACCCAGCCCCGGCGCCGCCGCGGCCGTCCCGGCCCCGCCTTCGGCCCCGGCCCCCCTCGGGCTGGACCGAAGTATCCCGGGGTCCGGGGCAGCGCCCCGGTCCGACGCGGGGCACCCCGCGCCGGTCCTCGAGGTCCGCGACCTCACCGTGGCCTTCCGCACCGAGGGCCGCCGCAGCCTCGCCGTCCGCGGCGTCAGCTTCACCGTGGGCCGCGGCGAGACGGTGGCGCTGGTGGGCGAATCCGGCTCGGGCAAGTCCGTCACCGCGCTCAGCACCGTCCAGCTTCTGGGCGACGCGGCCGAGCTGTCGGGCAGCGTCCGCTATGAGGGCGCCGAGATGATCGGCGCGCCCGAGCCGCGGCTGCGCGCCATCCGCGGCAACGACATCAGCTTCGTCTTCCAGGAGCCGATGACCTCGCTCAACCCGCTCCACACGATCGAGCGGCAGCTGGCGGAAAGCCTCGCCCTGCACCAGAACCTGACGGGTGCGGCCGCACGGGCGCGGATCGTCGAACTCTTGGAAAAGGTCGGCATCCGCGACGCGGCCTCGCGGCTCGCCGACTACCCCCACCAGCTTTCCGGCGGGCAGCGGCAGCGGGTGATGATCGCCATGGCGCTCGCCAACGGCCCCGAGTTGCTGATCGCGGACGAGCCGACCACCGCCCTCGACGTCACCATCCAGGCACAGATCCTCGACCTGCTGGCCAACCTCAAGCGCGACGAGGGGCTGTCGATGCTCTTCATCAGCCACGACCTCGGGATCGTGCGGCGCATCGCCGACCGGGTCTGCGTGATGAAGGACGGCGAGATCGTCGAGCGGGGCCCGGTCGAGGCGATCTTCGCCAACCCGCAACACCCCTACACGCAGAAGCTCCTCGCCGCCGAACCGGCGGGCGCGGCCGATCCCATCGACCCCGCGGCCCCCGAGGTCGTCGCCACCCGCGACCTCAAGGTGTGGTTCCCGATCAAGCGCGGCTTCCTGCGCCGCACCGTGGGCCACATCAAGGCGGTGAACGGCGCGACGCTCAGCGTCCGCGCGGGCGAGACGCTGGGGATCGTCGGCGAATCCGGCTCGGGCAAGACCACGCTCGCGCTCGCCATCATGCGGCTGATCGAGAGCGAGGGTCCGATCGTCTTCCTCGGCCGCGACATCTCGCGCCTGTCGGGCCGCGCGCTGCGCCGGCTGCGCCGGGACATGCAGATCGTCTTCCAGGACCCCTACGGCAGCCTCTCGCCGCGGATGACCGTGGGCCAGATCATCGCCGAGGGCCTCGGCGTTCACGGCGTCGAGAAGGGCCGCGACCCGCGCCAGATGGTGGCCGAGATCATGGCCGAGGTCGGGCTCGACGCGGGCGCGATGGACCGCTACCCGCACGAGTTCTCTGGCGGCCAGCGGCAGCGCATCGCCATCGCGCGGGCGATGATCCTGCGCCCCAAGGTGGTGGTGCTGGACGAGCCGACGAGCGCGCTCGACATGACCGTTCAGGTGCAGATCGTGGATCTGCTGCGGGGGTTGCAGCGCAAATACGGGCTCGCCTTCCTCTTCATCAGCCACGATCTGCGGGTGGTGCGCGCCATGTCGCACCAGATCCTCGTCATGCGCGCGGGCGAGGTGGTCGAGCAGGGGCCGGCCGACCGGCTCTTCGCCGCGCCCGCCAGCGACTACACAAGGGCCCTGATGGCAGCGGCCTTTCGCGATCACCGAGACTGAAGCCGAGACCACGGGCGTTTGATGAAGATCCTGTTCCTCCACCAGAATTTCCCTGGCCAGTTCCCCCATCTCGCCCCCGCCCTCGCCGCCCGCGGGCACGAGGTGCTGGCCCTGACCGACGAGAAGAACCAGCGCCCCTCGCCGGTGCGGGTGGTGAAATACGCCACCCCCCCCGAGGTCACGACCAGCCACCCGCTCGGCCGCACCTATGCCCAGATGGCCGAGCGCGGCTGGCTCGCCGCCCGCGGGGCGAGGGCGCTGAGGGACCGGCACGGCTATCGCCCCGACGTCATCGTGGGGCACTCGGGCTGGGGCGAGACGCTGTTCCTCCGCGAAATCTGGCCCGAGGCGCGGCTCTTGGTCTATGCCGAGCTGATGTATCGCACCCAAGGGCAGGACGTTGGGTTCGACCCCGAGATCTCGCCCGGCACCGACGAGGCGCGGGTCTCGACCATCGCCCGGGGCGCGCATCTCATCCAGGGGCTGGTGATGGCGGACGCGGGCCTCTCGCCCACGCGCTATCAGGCCGAGAGCTTCCCGCCCGAGCTGCGCCAGAAGCTGACGGTGATCCACGACGGGATCGACACCGACCGGGTCCGCCCCGACCCCGCGGCGCGGCTGACCCTGCCCGACGGGCAGGTACTCAAGCCCGGCGACGAGGTCTTGAGTTACGTCAGCCGCTCGCTCGAGCCCTACCGCGGCTTTCACCGCTTCATGCGGGCGCTGCCCGAGGTGCTGGCGGCGCGCCCTGCGGCGCAGGTGGTCATCGTCGGCGGCGACGGGGTCAGCTACGGCAGCAAGCCGAAGGACGGCGAAAGCTGGAAGGCGCAGATGCTGGCCGAGCTGGACGGCAAGCTGCCGCTCGAGCGCATCCATTTCCTCGGCCGCGTGCCCGATCCCACCTACCTGTCGCTGCTGCAGGTCGCACGGGTCCACTGCTACCTTACCTATCCCTTCGTGCTGTCGTGGTCGCTGACCGAGGCGATGGCGGCGGGCCCGCTGATCGTCGCCTCTGACACCGAGCCGGTGCGCGAACTCGTCACCGACGGCGAGCACGGGCGGCTGGTCGATTTCTTCGATCAGCCGGGGCTGGCGGCGGCGCTGGTCCGGGGCCTCGACGGCGACCCCGACGCCGCCCGCCTGACCGCCGCCGCGCGGGCGCGGATCGTCGCGGACTACGACCTGACGCGGGTCAGCCTGCCGAAGCTCGTGGAGTGGGTCGAGCGGGCCGGGCGCCCGGCGCCGCCCCACGTTTGAGCGGCATTTCCGGGTTGATGCTCAGATCCGTCGGTCCATCTGCCGTCCGCCCGGCTTTTGGCATGCCGCTGGCGAGCCCGGTCCGTCCCCGACTCCGGCCATCAAGCCCGCGACGATGCCCGGGGCGGATCGGCGCTGACCATGGCCGCGGCAAGGCCGTGCAGCGTGACCTCGCCCAGCGCGCGATTCTGCGGACAACGCACAACAAGCCGCTCGCCGCCGCTTTCTGCCAGGCGGCGCATGGCGTCCTCGATGGTCGAGCCCTCGGCGATGGACAGCACCCTTTCGCCCGGTTCCGCGGCGAGCGGTGCCATCACGGCATCCACGTGGATCACCCGACCGCGGTTTACCTCGCGGACGAAGTTCGCGACGTAGTCATCGGCCGGGCGCAGGACGATGTCCTGACTGGTGCCCTGCTGGATCACCTCGCCGTCGCGCAGGATTGCGATCTGGTCGCCCAGCCGCAGCGCCTCGTCGAGGTCATGGGTGATGAACACGATGGTCTTTTTCACCTCGCGCTGGATGTCCAGCAGCACGGTCTGCATATCGGTGCGGATCAGCGGGTCGAGGGCGGAATAGGCCTCGTCCATCAGCACCACCGGGGCGTCGTTCGACAGCGCCCGGGCCAGTCCGACGCGCTGCTGCATGCCGCCCGACAGCTGGTTTGGGTAGCGGTTCTCGAACCCCTTGAGGCCGACCCGTTCGAGCCAGCGCATTGCGGTGTCGACAGCCTGCCTGCGTTCGAAGCCCTGCACCTCAAGCCCGAACAGTGTGTTGTCGAGCACGGTGCGATGCGGAAGCAGGGCGAATTTCTGAAACACCATCGCCGTCTGATGGCGGCGAAACTCGCGCAGATCGGCTGGGTTCATTCGGCAGACGTCGATCCCGTCCACCAGCACCTCGCCCGCAGTCGGATCGATCAGTCGGTTGATGTGGCGGATCAACGTGGACTTGCCCGACCCCGACAACCCCATGACCACCTGGATCGCGCCCGACGGGATTTCCAGATTGATGTCGCGCAGTCCCAGTACCCGACCGTGGCGCTGGTTCAGCTCGGCCTTGGTCATGCCATTGCGGACGGCCTGTACGAAGTCCTCGGCCCGGGCGCCGAATATCTTGTAGAGGTTGCGGATGCGGATCCCGCCGAAGGACTTTCCGCCAGACCGTTCAGCCATGGACGATCTCCCGGTATTTCTGCAGGCGCTTGCCGTAGGCTTGGCTCACGCGGTCGAAGATGATGGCAATGCCGACGATGGCGAGGCCGTTGAAGACGCCGAGGGTGAAGTACTGGTTGGCAATGGCCCGCAGCACCGGCTGCCCCAGGCCCTGAACCCCGATCATTGAGGCGATGACGACCATCGCCAGCGCCATCATGATGGTCTGGTTGACCCCCGCCATGATGGTCGGCAGCGCCAGCGGCAGCTGCACCTTGAAGAGCTTCTGCGCGGGTGAGGTCCCGAAGGCGTCTGCCGCTTCGAGCACGTCGCGGTCCACCAGCCGGATGCCGAGGTCGGTCAGCCGGATGATCGGCGGCAGCGCATAGATCACCACTGCGATCAGCCCCGGCACCCGGCCGATGCCGAGCAGCATGACAACCGGGATCAGATAGACGAAGCTCGGCATCGTCTGCATCACGTCGAGGATCGGGCTGACGATGCGCTGGAACCTGTCCGAGCGCGACATGAGGATGCCGATCGGCAGGCCAATGACGATGGACATGATGGTGCAGACGAAAATCATCGAGACGGTCTGCATCGTCGCCTCCCACATGTCGAAATAGCCGATCAGCAGAAGGGTAATTGCGGTCGAGGCGCCGATGCGCAGGCTCCGCGTGGCGAGCCATGCGACGGCGAGGATCCAGGCGAGGATGATCGGCCACGGCGTCTGCGTCATCAGTCGCTCGGACCAGATCAGGAATTGCTGAAGCGGCGAGAACATCGCTTCGATCCCGTCGCCGTAGGTCCGGGTGAAATTGCTGAACCCCTCGTCGATCGCCCGCCGGAGGTTGCGCAACGTCTCGTCGTTCATGTGCGGAAAATTGTAGAACCAGTCCATCGCGTACCCCCTCGGCCAGTCCCCGGGTCCAATCGGCTGCTGACCCGCGTCGGTGGCGGGCGGTGGGTCCGGCACCGCGCGCCCGTGTCACGGGCGATGCGCGCGAGCCGCGCACCGCCGGATGCGTCAGTCGATCAGAGCGCGGCCTCGATCTTTTCGGCCGCATCAGGGGTTACCCAAGCCTTCCACATGTCCTTGTTCTCGGACAGGAACTGGCGCGCCCCATCCTCGCCCGTGGCCTGGTTCTCGGTCATCCACGCCATCAGGCCGTTGACGAACTCGTTCGACCAAGCGCGCTTGCCGAGGTAGTCCATGACCTCCGGTCCTGCGCGGTCGGCAAAGGACTTGGCCACCAGAGTCACGACCGTGTCGCGGGGCCACGCCACGAACTTGGGATCGGGGCACTCGGCCACGGTGTTGCACCGCTTCCATTCGGCTGGGTCCTCGGGGACGCCCTCGTCCAGCCGCACCATCGCGTAGCGGCCCAGCAGGGCGGTCGGCGCCCAGTAATAGCCGATGAAACCCTGTTCGCGCTCGTAGGCGCGGGCAATCGCGCCGTCGAGACCAGCGGCCGACCCGGTGTCGACGAGGTTGAAACCCGCCTGATCGGCATTCAGCGCCTTGTACCACTGGCTCGTCACCACCGTGCCGCCCCAGCCCTGCGGCCCGTTGAGGATCGCGCCGCGATCGGGGTTCTCCGGGTCGGGGAACAGTTCTGGGTGCTTCAGCGCGTCGCCGATGGTCTTGATCTCGGGATGGGCGTCGGCGAGGTATTTCGGGATGTACCACCCCTGGATGCCGCCGTCGGGCAGGGGCGAGCCAACCTTGACGGTGCGTCCGTCGGCCACGCCGCGGTCCACGATCTCGGGCAGCAGATCGACCCACGCCTCGGGTGCGATGTCGGGCGAGCCCTTCTCCGAAATCGAGGTGAGGGTCGGCACGGTGTCACCGATGGTGATCTCGGCGTTGCAGCCATAGCCGTTGTTGAGGATGAAGCGGTCCACATTGGACAGCACTTCGGCGCTTTGCCAGTTCATGCTGGCGATCGTGAGATTGCCGCACTCGGCGGATGCCGCCGAGGCGCCAACGATCAGTGCGGTGGTCAGGAAGGTTGATGCGAGCAGGGTCTTCACGGTCGTCACCTCTCTGTCGGGCGGCTGGGTTGGCTGACGCGGGGTGCCGCCTGTGGCCCGCGCCTGTCGTGGGTCAGGGTGCGCGATCGGGTGCGTGGCGGGCCCGGATCGAGGGAGCGCAAGGCAATGACAGGGCAGGGGAGCCCGCCCTGCGCTGAAGACCCGAACCGACACCCGCAAAGGCCACGCGATGGACGGCTGCGGGGTGAAGCATGACCCGTCCTAGCCTGGACGATAGCCGTGACGGGCCATGAAGCGGTCCATCTCGCGCTGCTCGGGCATCTGCCCGGTGTAGATGGCGATATAATCCGGAAACCGGCCCATGCGGACACTGAGGTCCTCGGGCGTTTTCGACTGCATGGTGATGTAGCCGATCTGAGCCAGGTAGGTGACGCGGGCCGAGACGTCGGCGCGCACAGGCTCCAACCCGAAGCGCAGGAACATCGCGGTCAACGCGGCGATCCGTGCCTCGTCGGCCTCGTGCACCTGCGCCGCCACCTCGGGCGATTGCAGCGCCCAGGCGCGCACGGCGTATTCGAGCTTGGAATCGAACAACGTCGGGTCAACCCAGCAGTCGAAGACGTTGAGCATCGCCTCAGCCAGCGACTCGGCATAGGCCGAAGACTGGCGCACGATGGCCCCCGTGTTCTGATCGCGCCACGCCGCGACGAGCGAAGCGAGCAGCGCCTCCCGGTCCTTGAAGAACCAGTAGAAGCTGGTGCGCGACAGCCGGACCCGTTTGGCGAGCGACTGGATCCGGACCGCATCCACCCCTGAGTCGAGAAGCGCGGCGCGGGCGGCTTCGAGCCACCCCTCGCGCGAACCGCGCCATCCCGTTTCCGCGCAAATCTGGTCCATAGGGGCAGCGTAAGACCGGATCACCCTCTGGACCAAGAGAAAATGTACACCTCAGTCTTTGGTATCGACTCAGGTGTTCTCTTTATTGACGCACCTGCACATTGTGCTCAGCCTTATCCTGCCCCAGCAGGAGACGTGCGATGTCGAACGACCCCCTCCTCCAGCCCTACCGCCTCAAGCACCTGACTCTCCGTAACCGGATCGTCGTGACCTCGCACGAGCCGGCCTATTGCGACGATGGGCTGCCGAAGGACCGCTATCGCGCGTATACGGTCGCCCGGGCGAAGGGCGGCATCGCCATGACGATGACTGCGGGGTCGGCGGCGGTGTCGCGCGACAGCCCGCCCGCGTTCAACAACCTGCTGGCATGGCGTGACGAGATCGTGCCGTGGGTGCGGCGGATGACCGACGAGGTGCACGAGGCCGGCGCCGCGATCATGATCCAGCTCACCCACCTGGGCCGGCGGACGCGTTGGGACACGGGCCACTGGCTGCCGTCGCTGTCGACCACCCACCGGCAAGAGCCGGCGCATCGCGCCTTCCCCAAGAAGATGGAGGATTGGGACATCGAGCGCGTCATCCGCGACTTTGCCGACGCGGCGGAGCGGATGAAGGAAGGCGGCATGGACGGGATCGAGATCGAGTCCTACGGCCATCTCGTCGACCAGTTCTATTCGCCGGCGACGAACGAGCTTGACGGGCCATATGGCCGCGGCTCGCTCGAGAATCGGATGCGGTTCTGCCTTGACGTGTTCGGGGCAATGCGGGCGCGGGTGGGCGACGATTTCATCCTCGGCATCCGCTACAGCGCCGACGAGCGCCTGCCCGACGGGCTGACCGCGGCCGACGGGATCGAGATCGGCCGGCGGCTGCGCGACAGCGGGCTGATCGACTTTCAGAACATCATCCGCGGCAATATCGCCACCGACGCGGCGCTGACCGACGTGATCCCGGTGCAGGGAATGAAGAACGCCCCGCATCTCGATTTTGCCGGCGAGCTGAGGGCCGGGACGGGCCTGCCGACGCTGCACGCTTCGAAGATCCCCGACGTGGCGACGGCGCGCCACGCGATCGCCGCGGGCAAGCTCGACCTCGTGGGGATGACCCGCGCGCATCTCGCCGACCCCGATATCGTGCGCAAGATCACTGCCGGGCGCGAGGACGACATCCGCCCCTGCGTCGGCGCGAACTACTGCCTCGACCGCATCTATCAGGGCGGGATGGCGTTCTGCATCCACAACCCGGCGACGGGCCGCGAAGAGACGATGCCGCACGAGATCCCCAAGGCCGCGGCGCGGCGCAAGGTGGTGATCGTGGGCGCGGGGCCGGGCGGGCTTGAGGCGGCGCGCGTCGCGGCCGAGCGCGGGCACGAGGTGGTGGTGTTCGAGGTCGCGGCCCATCCCGGCGGGCAGATCCGCCTGACCGCGCAGAGCGAGCGGCGGCGCGAGATGATCAGCATCGTCGACTGGCGGATGAGCCGCTGCACCGCGCTGGGGGTCAGCTTCCGCTTCAACAGCTGGGCCGAACCCGGGGACGTGCTGGCCGAGGCGCCGGATGTGGTGATCGTGGCGACTGGCGGGCTGCCCGACACCGAGGTCCTGACCAGCGGCAACGACCTTGCCGTCTCGGCCTGGGACATCATCTCGGGCGACGTGCGGCCGGGGACCGATGTGCTGGTCTTTGACGACGCGGGCGATCACGCCGGGCTTCAGGCGGCCGAGGTGATCGCGCGCACCGGGGCCAAGGTCGAGGTGATGACCGCCGACCGGACTTTTGCGCCCGAGGTCATGGGGATGAACCTCGTGCCCTATATGCGCGCGCTCCAGACGCTCGACACGACCTTCACCGTCACCTACCGCGCCACCGCGGCGCGCCGCGAGGGGAACCGCATCATCGTCACCATCGGCAGCGATTACGGCGGCGTCGCGCAGACGCGGACCGTCGATCAGCTGGTCATCAACCACGGCACGCTGCCGCTGGACGATCTGTATTTCGCCCTCAAGCCCCTGTCGCGGAACGGCGGCGAGGTCTCGCATGATGCGCTGATCGCGGGGGCACCGCAGACGGTCGAGCGCACCCCCGAGGGGCAGTTCCAGCTGTTCCGCATCGGCGATGCGGTCTCGTCGCGCAACACCCACGCGGCGATCTATGACGCGCTGCGGCTCGTCAAGGACATCTAACGGGCGAAGCCGCGCCCGATCCAGTCGATGAACGCCTGCGCCGCGGGTGTGGGCGGGCGCGCCTCGGGGATGAGGATGTGATAGCTGTCCTCGGCCGTCATCGTCGCGCGGCCGACCCGCACCAGCGTCCCGGCCGCAAGCTGGCGGGCCAGCAGCGTGGCCCAGCCCAGCGCCACGCCCTCGCCGGCCTCGGCGGCCATCACGGTGTCGGTGTAGTGGTTGAAGCGCAGCCGGCTACGGTCCGACGCCGGCCCAAGGTCCGGCGTCAGCCCCGCCCCCCGGCCCCAGGCCCGCCACGTCAGCCACGAGGGGTTGACGGATTCGGCGCAGATCAGCGGCAGGCGGGTCAGGTCGGCGGTATCCGCCTCGATCCCCAGCCGCGACAGCAGCGCCGGGCTGCACACCGGGAACACCTCGTCGGGGCGCCGCGCGAGGCTGCGGCCGCCGGGGAAGGGGGGGCGGCCATAGAGGATCGCCACGTCCAGCCGGTCGCGGAACGGATCGGCGGTCGAATCGTCGGCGATCAGCCGCAGCCGGATGTCGGGATGGGCGGCGCGGAAGGCGGCGAGGTCGGGCAGGATGCAGAACTGGCTGAAGGCGAGCGTCGTGCGCACCGCCACCGTGTCGCCCGCGGGCGGCTGGCGGATCGTCTCGACCATCTCGGCCATCCGCGCAAAGGCCTGCGCCACCGTGGCCGCCAGCGCCGTTCCCGGCGCGGTCAGCTCCACCCGCCGGTGGGCGCGCTGAAACAGCGCCGTGTTCAAATCCGCCTCGAGCGCTTTGATCTGCCGGCTGACCGCCGCCTGCGTCACCCCGAGTTCGGCCGCGGCCAGGGTGAAGCTGCCCAGCCGCGCCGCCGCCTCGAAGGTGGCAAGCGCGCTGAGCGAAGGCAGGCTGCGGCGAAGGCGCGGCATCGAGGCACCACGGGGCGGGGCAATCCCCCGATCCATAACCTGCAGTCATGGATACCGCGAGGATTTCTGTAGTTGAGCGCGGGGCTTTCCGCGCGGGATGATGCGTCGATCGGCCGCGCATCGCGGCCGCAGGGGGGAGTGCCGTCCATGATCGACCAGCGCCAGCTTGCGCAGCTGCTGCGGACCCAGCAACAGGGCCGCTCGCTTAGCCGCCCGTTCTATACCGACGCGGCGCTGTTTCAGGCCGACCTCGAGACGGTGTGGTACCGCGAATGGATCTTCGCCGCGCCGGCGGTCGAGATGCCCAAGCCCGGTGCCTATGTCACGATGCAGCTCGGGACCTATCCGATCCTGATCGTGCGCGGCGGGGACGGGCAGATCCGCGCCTTCCACAACTCGTGCCGGCACCGCGGCAGCCGCATCTGCTCGAAACCCTCGGGGCAGGCCGCGAAGCTCGTCTGCCCCTATCACCAGTGGACCTATGAAACAGATGGGCGGCTGCTCTGGGCGCGCGACATGGGACCGGATTTCGACACCGCCGCACACGGGCTGAAGCCGGTGCATTGCGCTGTCGCCGCGGGGATGGTCTTTGTCTGCGTGGCCGACGAGCCGCCGGATTTCGCCAAGGTGCAGGCGGCGGCCGACGGCTATGCGGCGCCGCACCGGCTGGACGATCTCAAGGTCGCCCATCGCACCACCATCATCGAGAACGGCAACTGGAAGCTGGTGATGGAAAACAACCGCGAGTGCTATCACTGTGCCGGCTCGCACCCGGCGCTGTGCCGCACCTTCAGCGACGACCCCTATCTCGTCGGCTCGGACGACAGCCTCGGTTCGCCCGCCGGGGCCGCGCACGTCGCCCGCTGCGAGGCAGCGGGGCTGCCCTCGCGGTTCCTGATCGACGACGACGAACAATGGCGGCTGGTGCGGATTCCCTTCGTCGGCGACGGGGTGAGCTACACAATGGACGGCAAGGCGGCGGCGCCGCTGATTCCGGGGATGCCTTTTGCCAATGCCGGATCGCTGTTGTTCTTTTATTATCCGAACACCTGGAACCACTTCCTGTCCGACAGCGTGCTGCATTTTCGCATCCTGCCGCTCAGCGCGACCACCAGCGAGGTCACGTCCTACTGGCTGGTCCACAAGGATGCGGTCGAGGGCAGGGACTATGACCTGAACCGGCTGACCGAGGTCTGGATCGCCACCAACGACGAAGACCGCCGCGTGGTCGAGGAAAACCAGCTTGGCATCAACTCGCCCGCCTACGAGCCGGGACCGTATTCGCGCGCCCATGAAAGCGGGGTGTCGCAGTTCATCGACTGGTATCTGCGCAAGATGACGCGCAGCGTCTCGGGCGAGGGCGCGAAGATCGCGGCCGAATGATGGCGAAGCCGCGGCTGAACTGGACCGCCGAGCCTTGGGACGACAGCGAGCCGCTGGAATGCACGATGATCGTGCCCGAGGCGCCGGGCTGCGCCACCATCACCTTCCGCGCCCCGTCGGGGGCGTGGTTCGACTATCAGCCGGGGCAGTTCCTGACCCTCGATCTGTCGGCCGCGGCGGTGCAGCGGACCTATACGATCTCGTCCTCGCCCTCGCGGCCGCTTTCGATCTCGATCACGGTCAAGGCGCAGGACGGCTCGATCGGGACGCGCTGGATGCTAGACCACCTGCGGCCGGGGATGCGGCTCAAGGCCTACGGGCCGTCGGGCGCCTTCAGCCTGCTGCGCCACCCGGCCGCGAAATACCTGTTCATCTCGGCCGGGTCGGGCATCACCCCGATGATGTCGATGACCACATGGGCCTGGGATTCGGGGCATATGCCCGACATCGCCTTCGTGCATGCCGCCCGCACGCCCGCCGAAATCATCTTTCGCCATACGCTTGAGCAGATGGCGGCGCGGGTGCCGGGTCTGCACCTGCACCTGACCGTGGACAGCGTGCCGCCCTTTGCCGTCTGGCACGGCTATCGCGGCCGGCTGACCCAGATCATGCTGGCGCTGATGGCGCCCGACTATCTCGAGCGCGAGGTCTTTTGCTGCGGCCCCGCGCCGTTCATGGCCGGGGTGCGCGAGATGCTCGAGGCGCTGGGCTTCGATCTCGCCCGCTATCACGAGGAAAGTTTCGCCGCGCCCAGCCCGGTCGAGGTGCCGGTCGAGGCCTCGCCGCCGCCCGGCGATGCGGTGATCGAGTTCGCGGCCGCGGGGATCACCGTGGAGTGTCGCAGCGACGACACGGTTCTGGCCGTCGCCCGGCAGGCGGGGCTGAACATCCCCTCGGGCTGCACCTTCGGGCTGTGCGGCACCTGCAAGACCCGCAAGCTGTCGGGAGAGGTCAACATGGTCCACAACGGCGGTATCTCGGATGACGAGATCGCCGAGGGCTACATCCTCGCCTGCTGTTCAAAGCCGCAGGGGACGGTGCGGATCGATCTCTGACGCCGCTTTCCGTCAGGCGGCGGGCGCGGCCGTCCGCAGCGCGTTCGGGGTGGTGCCGTGGACGCGCCGGAACATCCGGCTGAGATGCGAGGAATCGCAGAACCCGCAGTCCACGGCGACCTGGGCGATGGATTTGTCGGTCGTCTCAATCAGGTGGCGGGCCACCGACAGGCGCAGCCGCAGGAACGCCGCCTGCGGGCTGAGGTCCAGCGCGGCGCGGAAATGCCGTTCCAGCTGGCGGCGCGACTGGCCGGCGCGGCGCGCCACCGCCTCGACCGACAGCGGCGCGTCGATGTTCTGCTGCATGAGCAGAAGCGCGCGCAGCACCACCGGGTCGCGGGTGCGGATGTCCATCGTCAGCCCCGGCTGAGGCTGCTCGGCCCCCAGCGCGTCGTCGATGATCATGATGTCCAGGCTTTTGCTGGCCTGCGCGCGGCCGACGTGCTTTCCCACCAGATAGGCTGCAAGATGGGCCGAGCTGGCGCCGCCGGAACAGGTCAGCCGGTCGCGGTCGACGACGAAGATCTGGTCCGAGACCGGGATCAGCCCGTCGAAGCGGGCCAGGAACTCGGCCGGGTGGAACCAGCTCACGCAGCAGCGATAACCGTCCAGCAGCCCGGCCTCGTGCAGCATGAAGGCGCCGGTGCAGAGGCCGACCAGCGGCACCCCCGCGTCGGCCGCCAGGTGCAGAAAGCGGAGCTGCGCGGGGGCGAGGGCGGGCGTCTCGCCCATCAGCCCGCCGACGACGACCACATAGTCGAAGCGCGACGGATCGCCCAGCCGTTCGGTCGGCTGGACGGTGATCTCGCTGCTCGAGGGCACCGCCTCCATGCTGTCCGAGAGCACCGCCCAGTGGCAGAGAATCGGGCGCGAGCGGTCCCCTTCGTCGGCGGCGAGCCGCAGCACGTCGATGAAATTGGCGAAGGCGCACAGCGTGAAGCGGCGGGCGAGGATGAAGCCGACCGACAGCCGCGCGCCCCCGCGCCCGGCGTCCCGGCCCCTACCCTGAGCCGCGCCCCGGCGGCCCCGGAACGGGGACCGGGCGGGCGCGGAGGGGGGGCGGCGGGCGGTGTCGGTTCCCATGTCTGACCCCCGGTCGGGACGGGCGCAAGATCGCATGGGTCTGTCGTATCCGTTTCCCGACCATGGCGCAAACGTCCTGTCCAGCGCCCCCGCCGGCGCGGCAGGATGAGACCCAGAACCGCCGTTGCGAAGGGATTTCCGTCATGGCCTCGTTTCCGAACCGAGCGCGAGTCGTCATCATCGGGCAAGGCGGCATTGTCGGCGCCGCGGTGGCCCATCACCTGCTGGAACGGGGGACGGACGACATCGTGGGCATCGACAAGTCGGCGATCCCGACCGACATCGGCTCGACCGGGCACGCGTCGGATTTCTGCTACACCACCAGCCACGATCTGCTGAACACCTGGACCACGCTCTACTCGATCGATTTCTACGAGAAGATGGGCCATTACGCCCGCGTGGGCGGGTTTGAGGTGGCGCGGGTGGGCGACGACGCGCGGATGGCCGAGCTGCGGCGGCGCTGTGATTCGGGCCGCGCCTTCGGCACCCGGACGCGGATAATCTCGGCCGCCGAGGCGAAAGAGAAATTCCCGCTGCTTGAAGAGGACGTGATCCAGGGGGCGATGTGGGACCCTGATGCGGGGCTGGTCGTGCCGCGCTCGCAGACCGTGGCGGGCAAGCTGGTCGATGCGGCCGAGGCCACCGGCCGGCTGAGGGTCTTTGCCAACACCCCGGCGCTGTCGCTTCTGTCCGAGGGGGGGCGGATCACCGGGGTCACGACCCCGCGCGGCACGATCATGGCCGATCACGTCGTCGTCTGCGCCGGCATCTGGGGGCGGCTGATCGCGGCGATGGCGGGCGAGGACCTGCCGGTGATGCCGATGGACCACCCGCTGACCTTCTTCGGTCCCTACGAGGAATTTGCGGGCACGGGGCTTGAGATCGGGCGGCCGCTGCTGCGCGATCAGGGCAACTCGGCCTATCTGCGCGACACCGGCGATCCGGCAACCACCGAGGGCGGGCAGATCGAATGGGGTTATTACTACGAGACCGTGCCGCGGCTGGTGCACCCCCGCGACATCCTCGAGAAAGAACAGACCCGGCTGTCCCCGTCGCAGCGCGACCTCGTGCTTGAGGACGTGATGGAGCCGCTCGAGCGGGCGATGGAGCTGACGCCGATCCTGGGCGAGCTGGGCTTCAACGAAAGCCATTCCTTCAACGGGCTGCTTCAGACCACTGCGGACGGGTTCTCGTCGCTGGGCGAAAGCCGCAAGCTGCGCGGGCTGTGGTATGCGGTCGCGGTCTGGGTCAAGGACGCGCCGGGCGTCGGCAAGCTGATCGCCGACTGGATGACCGACGGTCGCACCGGCATCGACCACGCCCGCGCCGACTATGCCCGGTTCGAGGCATTCCAGCTGGACGAGGGCTTCATCCGCGGCCGCTGCCACGAGACGGCCACCAAGATTTACACCCCGCCCGTGCACCCGCGCGAGCCTTTCGCTAGCGGCCGCGGCATCCGCCGCTCGCCCTTCCACGCGCGCGAGGTGGAACTCGGCGGGTATTTCATGGAGCTTTCCGGGTGGGAGCGCGCCCACGGCTATGCCGCGAACGCGCATCTGCTCGAGAAATATGCCGACGGGGTGCCCGAGCGCCCGGCCGAGTGGGACAACCGGCATTTCTGGCGCGTCTCGAACGCCGAACACCTTGAGATGAGCGAGGATTGTGGGGTGGTGAACCTGTCGCATTTCCACATGACCGACATCGAGGGGCCGGATCACGTCGCGCTGCTGGAATGGCTTTGCGCCGCGAAGATCGGCGGCGAGGGCAACGTCGGCAAGGGCATCTATACCCATATGCTCGACGACGAGGGCAATGTCCGGGCCGATTTCACCGTCTTTCGCATGGCCGACCGCTGCCGGCTCATCAACGGGGCCGACGCGGGGCCGCGCGACCTTCTGCATATGCGGCGGGTGGCCGAGGACCGCGGGCTTGACGTGACCCTGACCGACGTGACCGAGCGGATCGTGACTATCGGCTTCTGGGGACCGAACGCGCGGGAGAAGCTCTCGACTGTGGTGGCCGATCCCACACCCCTTACGCCCGAGGCGTTCCCCTTTGCGGCGATCCGCCAGATCGAGATCGCCGGTCGCCCCGTCACCGCCTTCCGCATCTCCTACGTGGGCGAACAGGGGTGGGAGCTGCATATGGCCTATGAGGACGGGCTGGCGGTCTGGGACGCGCTGCGCGGGACCGGGGCAATCGCGGTGGGGGTCGAGACCTACGCCAGCTCGCGCCGGCTCGAGAAATCGCTGCGGTTGCAGAACGCGGACCTGCTGACCCACTACAACCTGCTCGAGGCGGGGCTGGCCCGGCCGAAGGTGAAGGAGGCCGAGTTCCGCGGCAAGGCGCGCCATCTCGAGCATCGCGCCCGGCCGCACCAGCCGGCGATGCTGTGCACGCTGGTGATGACCGACAACGTGGGGCGCGACGGGGTGGCGCGCTATCCGGTGCAGACGATGCCGGTGCTGGACCCCGACGGTGGCGAGGTGCTGGTCGATTCGCTGGGACGGCGGTCCTACACCACCTCGCAGGCCTATGGGCCGTCCGTCGGGCGCAACATCATGCTCGCCTATCTGCCGTGGGACTACTGCCAGAAGGGCCGCCGGCTGACGGTCACGTATTTCGACGAGCCGTTCACGGTCGAGGTCGCCGCTGTGGGGTATGAGCCGCTCTACGATCCCGAGAACCTCCGGCCGCGCAGTTGAGCCGCAGCCGAGCGCGCCGGACCCTGACCGTAGACCGCGGTCCGAGTGCACGTAGCGTCCCGATCGACGGAGGATAGATGACACATGACATTTCTGAACTGGTCCGAAGGCCTCCTCCCGGGGGCGAGATGCAAGCCCGCGCAGTTTGCCCCGAGGGTTGCTTCATCAGTTCGGAATATCTGACGGGATGGCGCCACGCGGATCGGGAGCCTGCGGATTGATCCTGCAGGGGTGACCCTGTAAGGACGCCGAACCCCGGCAGGAGTGCACGAATGGCCCTGAAGGACAGGCTCGACGCGGCGTTCATCATCGTCGCTCAACCGAGAAGCGGATCGACCCTTCTCGCCGCCGCGCTTCATGCTCATCCGCATCTCACCTGCCACGACGAACTGTTCTCGCCCGGCTGGGTCCACGGCTATCGCCCGAAGCCCGAGGCCGATCCGGTGGACCCCGAGCAATTGCTGGTCGAGCGCGACACGGACCCGGAAAAGTTCCTTGTCGAGCGGGTTCTGGACAGCGCCAGGACCAGCGCCCAGGTCGGGTTCAAGGCGGTGTACAGCGATATCCTGTCGCGCAAACCGCTCGCGCTTTTCCTGCAGGATCTGGTGTTCACCAACCGGATCCGTGTGGTGCATCTGCGGCGCCTCAACATGCTGCGCTGCTTCATCTCGGTCGAACGAATGCGGCTTCTGGGCATCGCCCACTCGCACAACTCGGAGGCGCGGGACTCCGCGCTCCATCTCGACGAGACGGAGTTCCTGCGCTTTGTCCTTGAACAGGATGGCAATGCCGACACAGTCAACCGGGCGATGAACGTGGTGGCGCAGCCGCGTTACGAACATCTGCCGCAGGGCTACAACATGTCACTCGACGGACTCGGGGCGGTCCGGCGCCCGTTCCAGGCGAACCTCGGGCGGATGTCGTCGCACTCCTTGGGCGCAAGCATTGCGGGGCCGGAGGGATGGGTGAAGTGGGACTTTCCGCGGCCGGCTGGCTTCGTCAAGTACACGGACTGACCCGCGGATGGCGTGTGACGCAGGGGTGCTGCAGCGGTCTGCGGATAACGTGAGCGTGCGTTAACTTTACCGAGAGTTGGACGATCCGGATTTCGATCGCCACACCCCGCGGGGGCCGCAATGCGATGATGCATCTTGCTTCGGTGGGCGATGAGAATGGCGGAGAGGGTGGGATTCGAACCCACGGAACCCTTGCAGGCTCAACGGTTTTCGAGACCGCCCCGTTCGACCACTCCGGCACCTCTCCGCGCTTTCTGGGTGGTGAGGGCGGGATTTAGAGGGGTGCGGAGGGGAGCGCAAGGGGGCTGGAGAGAAAATCCTCACGGCGTTCATGCCGCACTTTCGTCAGCGTGCTTGAGGCTGCAGACGGCGCCAAGAGCGTAGACAGGCCCCATGCCGAGAGGCTGACCATCCGGCCTAGGCTTCAACTATCACGATGCTCCGAATCTCACTCGTGTCCGACACTCCGTCCGAGCGTGCACAGCATCATTGTATGTGGCTCAACGGCGATGCACCGGCGAGATCCGAGCCCGCCGCCCTCGCCCAGCGAAAAACGTTCGCTCGAAGGCTCTGCCGTAGATACTGACGGGTAACCGGTCCCTGGCCCCCGGCCAAAACAAAAACGGCCCGCCCGAATGGGCAGGCCGACGTCGCTCGGCGGCCGGAGGGCCGCAGTACCGAAGATCAGAGCAGGCGCAGGTCCGAGGCCGAGGCGCGGCCGTCGCGGCCCGACTGCAGCTCATACTCGATCTTCTGGTTGTCGTTCAGCCCGGTCAGGCCGGCGCGCTCGACAGCCGAGATGTGGACGAACACGTCCTTGCCGCCATCATCGGGGGCGATGAAGCCATAACCCTTGGTGGCATTGAACCATTTGACGGTACCGGTCGCCATGACCTTCTCTCCTTCAAGTCCCCGCGAGGCGAGATTGCCTGGCGGGCCGTGCAGCCCTTTCGACGTCCGGCTGCCCCGTGAAGGGAGGCGGTAGAAAGTAACGCTCACGCAGACGTCAGGATGCCTGATTCGCAAGGCGCCGCCAAGTGCGAAAAATCAACCCTTCTTGACGCTACGTCAAAGACGACGCAGGACCGGCGGGTTTTTGCCGGTCAGCCGGCGAGGCATCAGCGGCGGGCTCGAATACAGCGATCTGACCGATGCTGCCCTCACCGGTGCCTGTGCGCCCGCCGGCCTGCGGTCAGCAGGCGATGCATCGGCGCGTCAACACGCGCTCCAGCGCGCGCCTGCGGTGCCGCCACGACTACCACAGGCGGGCAGGGGGCGCCTCTCGATCAGCCCCCAACCACCTTCACGAGCCCGCCGCCGCAGCCCCGCCCCCGCCTCAGCGCAGGTCGGGCGGCGTCGCCTCGCCCGCAAGCGTCCGCACCGCGTCCTCGAGCGTCAGGCTCTCACTGCCCTGCTTGTCGAGGCGGCGGGCCGAGACGCTGCGGCTCTCGACCTCCTTCATGCCCACGGCGAGGATCACCGGCACCTTGGCAAGGCTGTGCTCGCGGACCTTGTAGTTGATCTTCTCGTTGCGCAGGTCGGCCTCGGCGCGCACGCCCGCCGCGGTCAGCGCCGCCACGACGTCGCGCACATAGTCATCCGCGTCCGAGACGATCGAGGCCACCACCACCTGCCGCGGCGCGAGCCACAGCGGCAGCTTGCCCGAGAAGTTCTCGATCAGCATCCCGATGAAGCGCTCGAAGCTGCCGAGCACGGCGCGGTGCAGCATGATCGGGCGGTGCTTGGCGCCATCCTCGCCGATGTAATAGGCGTCGAGCCGCTCGGGCAGGTTCGGATCGACCTGCAGCGTCCCGCACTGCCAGTCGCGGCCGATGGCGTCGGTCAGCACGAACTCGAGCTTCGGGCCGTAGAACGCGCCCTCGCCGGGGAACACCTCGTACTCGTGCCCGGCCGCCGTCACCGCGTTGGCCAGCGCCGCCTCGGCATGGTCCCAGCTTTCCTCGGTGCCGATCCGCTTGTCGGGACGGGTGGACAGCTTGATGCGCCAGTCGGTGAAGCCGAGATCCTCGTAGATCCCGGACAGGAAGCTGATGAACTTGCGCGACTCGCTCTCGATCTGCGCCTCGGTGCAGAAGATATGCGCGTCGTCCTGGGTGAAGCCGCGGACCCGCATGATCCCGTGCAGCGCGCCCGAGGGCTCGTAGCGGTTGCACGAGCCGAACTCGGCCATCCTGAGCGGCAGATCGCGGTAGGATTTCAGCCCGTGGTTATAGACCTGCACGTGGCAGGGGCAGTTCATCGGCTTGAGCGCGTTGACGGTCTTTTCCCGGGCGTGCTCCTCGTCCACTTCGACGATGAACATGTTCTCCTGGTAGTTCTCCCAGTGGCCCGAGGCCTCCCACAGCTTGCGGTTCACGACCTGGGGCGTGTTGACCTCGACATAGCCGCCGCGGCGCTGCTGGCGGCGCATGTAGTCCTGCAGCGTCGTGTAGATCGTCCAGCCGTTCGGGTGCCAGAAGATCTGGCCCGGCGCTTCCTCCTGCAGGTGGAACAGGTCCATCTCGCGGCCGAGCTTGCGGTGGTCGCGCTTGGCGGCCTCCTCAAGCATCGTCATGTGGGCCTTGAGCTCGTCGCGGTTGCGGAAGGCGACGCCGTAGATGCGCTGCAGCATCGGGCGCGAGGAATCGCCCAGCCAGTAGGCGCCGGCGACGTGCGTCAGGCGGAACGCGTCGGCGGGCAGCTGGCCCGTCGATTGCAGGTGCGGGCCGCGGCAGAGGTCCTGCCAGTCGCCGTGCCAGTACATCCGCAGGTCCTCGCCCTCGGGGATGCGGTCGATCAGCTCGATCTTGAACGGCTCGCCGGCGGCCTCGTAATGGGCCACGGCGCGGGCGCGGTCCCAGACCTCGGTGCGGACCGGATCGCGGGCGGCGATGATCTGCTTCATCCGCGTCTCGATCTGGCCGAGATCTTCGGGCGTGAAGGGCTCGGCGCGGTCGAAATCGTAGAACCAGCCGGCGTCGCGCACCGGGCCGATCGTGACCTTCACGTCGGGCCAGATCTCCTGCACGGCGCGGGCCATGACATGGGCGAAGTCGTGCCGGATCAGCTCGAGCGCCGCGGCCTGGTCCTTCATCGTGTTGATCGACAGATGCCCGCCGCGGGTGATTGGCCACGCGAGGTCGATGTGCGCGCCGTCCAGCGTGGCGCTGATCGCGGCCTTGGCGAGCGAGGGGGCGATCGACTGCGCGACCTCGGCGGCGGTGGTGCCGGCGGGGTAGTCGCGGACGGAGCCATCGGGGAAGATGAGGGAAATCGGGTCGGCCATGACGGCTCTCCTCGTCGGTTCGGCGCCCACGGAACGCCCGGTTGCGGGTTATGTGGGCGGTGCTGTGGACCGGGCGCGGGACGGTGTCAATGGACGGGTCGGGGGGAAGCGCTGATCAGCGACTGCTGCGCCGCAGGTTGGGGTTACAGAGTCCCGGCGCGCGTGGGATACCTCCGCACAAGAGAGAGCGGCGGAGCGCGGGACATGGTGGAACATCACACGACGCAAGCGGGGCGACGGCTGGCCTATCGGCGCGTACAGGGGCCGGACGGGCCCGGCGTGGTGTTCCTGCACGGGTTCCGGTCCGACATGGAGGGGACGAAGGCGCTCGACCTCGCCGACTGGTGCGGGGCGACGCGGCGGGGGATGCTGCGGTTCGATCTGTCCGGGCACGGGCTTTCGGCCGAGCAGGGGGCCGTCGAGGACTTCGGTATCACCGACTGGCTCGAGGATGCGCGCGACATCATCGCGGCGCGGGCGCCGGGGCCGCAGGTGCTCGTGGGGTCGTCGCTCGGCGGCTGGCTGGCGCTGCGGCTTGCGCGCGAGGCGCCCGAGCTGGTTGCGGGGCTGGTGACGATCGCCGCTGCGCCGGACTTCACGACGCGGATGGAGCAGGGGTTCACCGACGCCGACCAGGCGGCGCTGCGCACGCAGGGTGCGGTCACCCGGCCGAGCACCTATGGGGCCGATTACGTCTTCTCGCGCCGATTGTTCGAGCAGGGCGCGGCCGAGCGGCTGTTCGACCGGCCGCTGCCGTTGCCGATGCCGGTGCGGATGTTCCAGGGGACGGCGGACGAGGACGTGCCGATGGAGGAGGCGCTGCGGCTTCTCGATCATGCGGAGGGGCCGGACATCCGCCTGACGCTCGTCAGAGGGGCCGATCATCGGTTCAGCGAGCCGGGCCAACTGGCGCTGATCCGCGCGGCGGTGGCCGAAGTCACCGGCGCCGAGGCGCAATGAAAAAGGGCAGGCGCCACCGCGCCTGCCCTTGGTCTCAATCAGGCGAAGCTGATCTCGAAATGCTCGCCCATGTCGGGCTTCGCGCCGGTCAGCTTGGACTTGGCGATCTGGTACATGAACCCCAGCCCGCCGTCGGTGGACCACACTTCCGCCGCGTTCAGCGAAAGGCGCAGCAGCCGGACGTCGTCGTCCTGCTTGCCATCCTCGAACCAGCTCGAGGCGACTGCGTTCCAGATCTCGTCCAGCTTCTCGCGGTCGTCCGACAGCGACAGTTCGCCCTCGATCCGGGCATACAGCTTGCCGCCCTGGCTCGAGACGACATGGACCGCTTTCTTCGCGCCGCCGGCGACCGCTTCGGCGAGGTCGGTGCCCTCGGCGGTGATGAACCACAGCGCATCCTCGTCGGGGTCGGCGTAATGCGACATCGGCACCAGCCGCCAGTCGGGGTCGCAGCCCAGCATGCCGGCGTTCACGTCGTCGAGGCGTTTCCAGAAGGTCTCGCGGTCGCTCATCTCGGGGTTCCTTTCGGGTTGACCCCCTAGAAACGAGGCCGCCCGCCGGCGGTTCCGGCGGGCGGCGAGAGAGACGGCCGAGCAGCGGCTCAGACGGCGATCTTGGAATCGTCGTCCGGGCCGAGCGGGCGGGTGTCGCCCTTGACCTGGCCGCCGCGCTTGCGCTTGGCCTTGGGCGTCTCGGTCTTGCCGGTGTGCTCATCCATGAAGTCGAGCACCAGCGGGCGGATGTTCAGCCGCCAGCTCTTGCCAGCGAAGATCCCGTAGTGGCCGGCGCCCGGTTCGAGGTGCTGGGCTTTGCGGTCGTCGGGCACGCCGGTGCAGAGCGCCAGCGCCGCGACGCACTGGCCGGGGGCCGAGATGTCGTCGTTGGCGCCCTCGACCGTCATCACCGCCACGTCGCGGATGGCGCCGATGTCGACGGGCTTGCCCTCGACCGAGAAGCTGTTCGAGGCGATCTCGCCGCGCTTGAAGATGCGGTCCACGGTCGAGAGGTAGAACTCGGCCGTCATGTCCATCACGGCGAGGTATTCGTCGTAGAACTTGTTGTGCTTGTCGCCCTCGGACCCGGCGCCGGTCGCCTCGGCGAAGATCTTGTCCATGAACGCCTTGCGGTGGGTGTCGGCGTTCATGGCGATGAAGGACGAGAGCTGCGCGAGGCCCGGATAGACCATCCGGCCCGCGCCGCGATACTTGAAGCCGACCTGCTGGATGGCGAGGTGCTCGAGCTCGCCCATCGTCACCCGGTTGCCGAAGTCGGTGACCTCGGTTGCGGCGGCGTCGGGGTCGATCGGGCCGCCGATCAGGGTCAGGGTGCGGGGCTGGGCGTCGGGGTTCTCGGACGCGAGGATCGCCGTTGCGGCCAGCGTCAGCGGCGCCGGCTGGCAGACCGCGATGACGTGCAGGTCGGGCCCGAGGTGGGACATGAAGTCGACGAGGTAGCGGGTGTAGTCCTCGACGTCGAACTTGCCCTCGCTCACCGGGATGTCGCGGGCGTTGTGCCAGTCCGTCACCCACACGTCGCAATCGGGCAGCAGCGAGGTGACGGTGGAGCGCAGGAGCGTCGCATAATGCCCCGACATCGGCGCGACCAGCAGCACCTTGCGCTCGGCCGGTTCGCGACGGGCGACGCGGAAGCGGACGAGGTCGCCGAACGGGCGCTCGATCTCGGGCTCGACATAGACGAGGTGGTCCTGGCCTTCGGACCCGGGGATCGGCGGGATCTCCCAGTCGGGCTTGATGACCATGCGGGCGAAGCTGCGTTCCGTCACCCGGCCCCAGGCCGAGAGCAGCTTGAACATCGGGGACGGGACCAGCGCGAAGATCGGGTAGGACGCGATCGCCCGGGCCGAGGCCCCCATCCATTCGTTGGTGTTCCGAAACGTCTCCATCGCGTCGTACGACACGATCCCTCGATAACCCTTGTACGCCATATGCACCGTCCCTTTCCGCAGGCCGTCATGCAAAGTCCGGTTTACGCCTTTCGTCAACCGAGTCTTAATGGGGGTAGGGTAGGGAGGACAGCACGACATGGCCACGACGCGGGACGAGGGCGCACGGGATCAGGCGGACGGCACGGGTCCGGCAGGCGGGGCCGAGGGGGGCGCGACGGCGCCGCGCCGCGCCTCGGGTGCGGCGGCCCGGCGTCCGGCGAAGGCGCCGGCATCCGCGAAGGCCGCG
>NZ_JBHMQU010000002.1:0-32011 GCF_042435015.1 Paracoccus panacisoli
CGCGGTGGCCTCGGCCGGCGTGGCCGCGGCGGGGGCTGCGCCCGCCGCAACCGCCGCCGGCGCGGCTGCGCCCGGCCCCGACCCGAGGTCGATCTGCACCGGCACCCGCATCGGCTGCGGATCGGCGGCCATGTCGCCGAAATACGCATAGCCCGCCAGCCCGGCGAACCCGGCCAGCAGCAGGAAGATGATGACGCGCAAGAGGCGCATGGCTCGCGGTATCCTTTCGTTCCCCGGCCCCGTCGCGGGGCGATCGGGCCGGGCCGTCCCGTTCGGCGGAGGTCTAACCCGTCCGGGCCAGCGGGGAAAGGCTCGACCGCCCGTGCCCGGCTCTCACCGGGCGCCCCAGCCGCGCCCCGACCCGCCCCCCGAGGCGTTCGGTGGGCGGTCAATTTCCTGTGGCGTTCGCCCCGGGCCTGCGGCATCAGCGGGCTCCGGGCGGCCAGCGAAGGGGGGCAGGGGTGGTGAAACGCAGCATCGTGCTGGTCGGCATGATGGGGGCCGGCAAGTCGGCCGTCGGCGCGGAGCTCGCCCGGCGGCTGGGCGTCAGCCTGCGCGACACCGACGCCGAGATCGTCCGCGCCGCCGCGATGACCATCCCCGAGATCTTCGCCCGCGACGGCGAGGCCTTCTTTCGCGCCCGCGAAAGCGAGGTGCTGGCCCGCGTGCTGCGCGGCAAGCCCGGCATCGTCTCGACCGGCGGCGGCGCCTGGATGAGCGCCGAAAACCGCGCCCAGGTGGCGGCGCGGGGCGTCTCGGTCTGGCTCGACGTGCCGCTGGGGGTGCTGTGGAACCGGGTGCGCCAGCGCCCGACCCGGCCGCTCTTGCAGACCCCCGACCCGCGCGGCACCCTCGCCCGGCTGCTCGCCGAGCGCGCCCCGAGCTATGCGCTGGCCGAGATCACCGTGCCGGTCCGGGCCGAGAACTCGGTCGACGACACCGCCGCGCGGGTGCTCGAGGCGATCCGCACCCACCGTCCCGAGATCCTGGAGCCCGCATGACCCGCATCGTTCCCGTGCCCCTTGGCGACCGCGCCTACGAGGTCCGCATCGGCCCCGGCCTGATCGACCGCGCGGGCGACGAGATCGCCCCGCTGCTCGCCCGGCCGCGGGCCGCCATCCTGACCGACGCGCGGGTGGCCGCGCTGCACCTGCCGCGGCTCGAGGCGGCGCTGGATGCGGCGGGGATCGCGCATTCGGCGCTGGCGTTGCCCGCGGGCGAGGCCACCAAGTCCTGGGATCACCTCGGGCGGGCGGTGTCGTGGCTGCTCGACGAGCGGATCGAGCGGCGCGACATCGTCATCGCGCTCGGCGGCGGGGTGATCGGCGATCTCGCGGGCTTCGCCGCGGCGATCCTGCGCCGGGGCGTGCGGTTCGTGCAGATGCCGACGACGCTGCTCGCGCAGGTCGACAGCTCGGTCGGCGGCAAGACCGGGATCAATGCCCCGCAGGGCAAGAACCTGATCGGGGCGTTCCACCAGCCGAGCCTGGTGCTGGCCGACACCGACGCGCTGGCGACGCTGCCCGACCGGGACTTCCGGGCCGGTTATGGCGAGGTGGTGAAATACGGTCTGCTGGGCGATGCGGCGTTCTTTGACTGGCTCGAGACCCACGGGCCGGGGCTGCGGGGCGACGCGGAGGCGCTCGAGCACGCGGTGGCGCATTCGGTCGGGATGAAGGCCGGAATCGTCGTGCGCGACGAGACGGAGCAGGGCGAAAGGGCGCTTCTGAACCTCGGTCATACCTTCGGCCATGCGCTGGAAAGCGCCACCGGATATTCGGACCGGCTGCTGCACGGCGAGGGGGTGGCGATCGGCTGCGCGCTGGCCTTCGACCTTTCGGCGCGGCTGGGGCTGTGCGCGCAGGAAGAGCCGTCGCGGGTCACCCAGCACCTCGCCGCGATGGGGATGCCGTCGCGGCTGTCGGACATCCCCGGCGCGCTGCCCGACGACCAGGCGCTGATCGGGCTGATGGGACAGGATAAAAAAGTGGTGGACGGGCGGCTGCGGCTGATCCTCGCGCGCGGGATCGGCGCGGCCTTCGTCGCCGACGACGTGCCGCCGGCGCGGATCGCCGAGACGCTCGCCGCCGCGCGGTAAGGGGCGCGGTAAGAGCCGCGGCGAACTTTACCCCGCGTTAAGCTTGGGGCAGTAAGACAGCCAACACGAGACCCACAAGGAGGCCGCACAATGGCAGGGAGCGTCAACAAGGTCATCCTGATCGGAAATCTGGGTCAGGACCCCGAGGTCCGCAGTTTCCAGAACGGCGGCAAGGTGGTGAACCTGCGCATCGCCACGTCGGAGCAGTGGAAGGACCGCAACTCGGGCGAGCGGCGCGAGCGGACCGAGTGGCACTCGGTGGCGATCTTTTCGGAACCGCTGGGCCGGGTCGCCGAGCAATATCTGAAGAAGGGCAGCAAGGTTTACATCGAGGGCCAGCTCGAGACCCGGAAGTGGCAGGACCAGTCCGGGCAGGACCGCTATACGACTGAGGTCGTGCTGCGCCCCTATCGCAGCGAGCTGACGCTGCTCGACGGTCGCGGAGGCTCGGGCGGCGGCGGCGGATACGGCGGCGACGGTGACTATGGCCGCGGGTCGGGTGGCGGCGGGCGCGACTACGACGGCGGCTACGGCGGTGGGTCGGACCGTGGCGGCGCGTCGGGCGGCTCGTCCGGCGGGTCCGGCTCGGGTGGCCGCGGCGGCGCCGATTTCGACGACGACATTCCGTTCTGAGATCAACGGCTTGCGGCCGGACTCGGCGAGTTTCCGCCGATCCGGCGGCGCCCCGCGGAACCGCGTCGCCCGGCGCTATGGTTCTGGCGCGGTTTTCGGGTATCGTTCCTGCAAAACGATAGCCGGCGAGGGGCATCAGATGCGTGCAGCATTGACGGGGATGTGGGGTGGTGTGTCGGGTGCGGCCAAGGTCGCCGCGCTCGCACTGGCCGCGGTGGCGGTGGCCGCCCCGGCGCAGGCCGACGGGCTGAGGCTCGGGGGCGCATCCTCCAAGTCCCGCGCAGCGCAGTTCGCCCGCCAGACCCAGCTGATGGATTCGCGGCTCTCGGCGCAGTACCAGCGCTCGCAGCGGCTGCGGCCGGACGCGAACGGCAAGGTGAAGACGGTCACCATCATCAACCTCGACGGGCGGGTGTCGACCTCGGGCGGGGCGATCCCGCGCTATGCCGGCAACCAGCGCAGCCAGTACCTGCCGCACGCCCGGGCGATGGCGCGCAAGCACGGCGTCCCCGAGGATCTGTTCCTGCGCCTCGTGCAGCAGGAATCGGGCTGGAACGCCGGGGCGCGGTCGCACAAGGGCGCGACGGGGCTCGCGCAGCTCATGCCGGGCACCGCCGCCAAGCTCGGGGTGAACCCGCGTGATCCGATCCAGAACCTCGAGGGCGGCGCGCGCTACCTGCGGATGATGTACAACACCTTCGGCGACTGGCGCCTGGCGCTCGCCGCCTACAACGCCGGGCCGGGCGCGGTGGCGAAATACCGCGGCGTACCGCCCTATAGGGAGACCACGAACTACGTGCGGATCATCCACGGGAGCTGAAGCCACCCGCACAACGCCGACGCCATGCGGCCGCCCCGGCGAGGGCGGTCGTTTCCTTTTCAGGCGTGAGTTGTCGGTGCCATGGTGGGCAGGGGTTGGTCACCCCGGAGGCAGGTCGTCGACGGGAAGCAGAGCCGCAAGCGGGGACATGCTGGCCAATCCGCATGGGCCAAATGACCGCGACGACACCTGCACGGCAACGACCTCGCGTATCGGCGCAGTCGAAAGAGGACACAGACGCAGGGACCGTCTCCACCTGCTCGTCAGACCGTCGACGGGTCGGAGCCATCATCACCGAGTGGAGCCACCCGAAGATGGCAACGACAGCGGCCAACACTTGCCCGAAAGCCTCGCGCGTGGCTTAATTTCCGAGGGTAACCCCAGCGCCCGTCAGGCTCCCTCGCAAATCGGGGAGGGTGACTGCGGCCGCGACCGGCGCCTCGGCGCCGAACGGGAAGAACTGCAGGTCGGCCTGCGGGGCCGACAGCAGCGCCGACATCTGCGCCGCGTCGAGCGGTGCGCTGGCGCGGCAGCCGTCGGGGAAACACACGTCCACCGCCAGCGGAACCTCGACGGGGCCGGGCAGGACCACCCGCAACCCCGGTCGTACCGCGGTCCCGAGCGGCGCCAGCGCGAACAGGATCGGCTCCTCTCCACTCCGGCCGATCTGCAGCCCGAGCGCGGCGCCGACGGGCTGCTCACCGGCTTTCCCGGCGGCGATGCTGAGCGGCAAAGTCAGGGTGCAACGCCCTGCGTCACCCTCGCATTGGGTCGAGGGCGAGGGGTCTGCGGCCAGGGCCGGCGCGGCGAGGCAACATGCCCCGAAACTCAGGAGGAAAAGCGATCGGTGCATCGAATGGGCTCCCTTGAAAAAATCGCCATCGTTGTCGGCGTCAATGAAAACGGCGCCCCCCGAAAGGGACGCCGTTGAAGATGTCAGCCGCTGCACATGTGTCAGCCGGCGCGGCGGCGGCGGGCCAGAGGCAGCAGCCCCAGACCGCCCAGCAGCAGCAGAGCCGAAGCCGGAACCGGAACCGGCGCCGGATCGGGATCGGGCACGATCACGTCGCCACCCACCCCGGTGAAACCGAAGATGAAGGTCGCGGTCGGCCGCCCGCCCGGGCCTGACCCCGTCCCCGCCGGGTCGAGCGAGGACTGGCCCAGCGAGTAGAGCTCAGCCTTGACCCGGCCGAGCGCGGCGAGCGCCTCGGTCTCGGTCGCAGCGGCGCCGTAGTAGATGTCGAAGCTGTAGGATTTCCCGGCCTCGAGCTTGCCGAACCCGAAGTCGAAGTTTGACCCCTGGTCCAAGGGACCGAAATCAGAGAGGTCGGTCATGGCCGGCGCCCCGTCCAGCGGTCCCCGCGACGCGAACGGGTTCGAGTTCTCGAAGCCGTTGTTGTTGGCGTAGCGCAGAGAACTGGTCGTCCCCGTCCCCTTGATCGTGACATACTCGTTGAACGCCGTCGGTTCGACGTCCCAATCGAAGGTGCGGGTATAGCGCAGGTCGGCGATGTTCGTCGTCCCGGTATTCTCGATCGTCACCTTGACGCGGTAAAGGTTCGACGTCTCGCTGGCCGGGGCGAAGTCGTGGGTCACCCGAAGATCGGTGCCGTTCACCGTCACGACCGACTTTGCGGTCGAGCCGGTGCTTGTGAACGAAACCGAGGTCAACCCCGCGGTTCCGCTGGAGTTATTCGCGTAACCGGCCGCTCCGGTTTCGCCGATGCCGACACCCCAGCCTTCGCAGAGGCAGCCGGGGGCGGTCGCTTCGTAGTTATAGGGCATGTAGCGCAGGCCGGTGGCGCTGACCCCGCCTGAGGAGGGCGAGCCTCCGCCGACGTTGAGCTGGCCGAGCGTATCGACGCCCATCTGGATCGTGCCGTTGTCGATGATCGCCGCATTGGCCAAGGCGGGAACTCCCGCCAGGACGAACCCGGCAGCCAAAATTCTGGTAAACATTGCAACACCTGTAAAGACGAACACGTGTCGAGACCCTACCAGATCGGGCCGATTCGGTCAGGGGAATTTGTCCGGCCGGTCGGAAAACCCTGTATTTTCAATTTGAGGTTGTGTTTTTCAGCCCGCGGTCAGCATCTCGGCCACCATCGGCGCGTAGTAGGTCAGGATTCCGTCGCAGCCGGCGCGGCGGAAACTCAGCAGGCTCTCCACCACAACCTCGCGCTTGAGCCAGCCGGCCCGGATCGCGCCCTCGAGCATCGCGTATTCGCCGCTCACCTGATAGGCGTAGGTCGGCGCGCCGAACTGGTCCTTCACCTCGCGGCAGATGTCGAGATAGGGCATCCCGGGCTTGACCATCACCATGTCGGCGCCCTCGGCGAGGTCGCGGGCCACGCAGCGCAGCGCCTCGTCGCGGTTGGCGGGGTTGATCTGATAGGTCTTCTTGTCACCCACCAGCCGCCCCGATGCGCCGACCGCGTCGCGGAACGGGCCGTAGAAGCCCGAGGCGTATTTCGCCGCATAGCTGAGGATCGCCACATCCTTGTGGCCCGCGGCCTCGAGCGCCCCGCGCAGCGCGCCGATCCGCCCGTCCATCATGTCCGAGGGCCCGAGGATGTCGGCCCCCGCCTCGGCCTGCGCCAGCGCCATGCGGACCAGCGCCTCGATCGTCTCGTCGTTCAGGATCACGCCGTCGCGCACGAAGCCGTCGTGGCCGTTGATGTTGTAGGGGTCGAGCGCGATGTCGGTCATCACCGCGAGGTCGGGGGCGACCTCCTTGATCGCGCGGATGGCGCGGTTGCCGATGTTCTCGGGGTCCCAGGCGCGGGCGCAATCCTCGGTCTTCAGATCGGGGTCCGAGTGCGGGAAGATGCAGATCGCGGGGATGCCGAGGCTCGCCGCGCGTTCCGCCGCGCGCTTTGCGCCGTCGAGCGTCAGCCGCTCGACCCCGGGCATCGAGGCGATCTCGCCCTCGCCGCCCGCCACCTCGGTCACGAAGATCGGCCAGATCAGGTTCTCGACCGAGACGTGCCGCTCGGCCGTCAGCGCCCGCAGCGCGGGGGTGCGGCGCAGGCGGCGCAGGCGGGTGGCGGGGAACGGGGCGATGATCGGCGTGGCAGGCATGGGCGGCCTCATGAGCATCAGGTCGGACGACGCGCACCTGAGAGTTGGGTTTGACCCACCTGCCACGATCCCGCGCCGGGCCGCAACCGCCTGTGCCGCCGGTGGGACGTGCGACGCAGCCCCGCTGGTTCAGTCGGATTTGATGCGGTCGACCCTGCGGACCCGGCGTCGCCTCCGTCCGGCAGGTTGCGGCCGCCCGCCGCGCGGGGCTAGGGTGGCCGCCGGACCAGGGACAGCAGGGGCAGGGATGCGGGGGATCGAGGGGCTGGTTTCCGTGCTGGACACGCGGTCCTTCGGCTCGGTCTGGTACTGGCTGGTGCTGGCCGGGCTGTGGAGCTGGCTCGGCCGCGGCGCCCTGGGGGTGCCGACCGACCTCGTGCGCCGCGTGCACCGCAGGACGCGCGAGACCGAGGCGGCGGAGGATGCGGGCGCGATCCGGGCCGAGGCGATGCTGCTGCTCGACTGGCTCTCGCTCGTGATCCCGCGCTGGCGGGTCGACCCGCGCGACGGGGTGATCCTCACGGCGGTCGCGGCGTTCCTGCTGAGCGCGCTGGCGGGGCTCGGGTTTCTCTACGACCGGCAGTTTGCCCAGGCGCTGACGCTGCTCGTCGCGCCGATGGCGCTGCTGGCGCTGATGCGGGTGCGGCTGGCCGCGCGGCTGGCCCGGGTGCTGGCCGAGGCCGAGGCGGGGCGGACCGGCGCCGTTCCCGCCGCAGCCGAGGCCGCGGCGGTGATGGTGCGGCACTTGCGGGGGACGATGGCGCTGTCGATGGCGGCGGTGGCGCTCGCCGCGATCTGGGGGACGCGCTGGCTGGCGCTGCATCCGAACGGGCTTTAGGCCGCTGGGCGCCGGGCAGCCCATCTTGACACCGCGCCGGTGCAGGTTACCTCACCGCTCATGCCCGAAACCCTGATCCTCTCTGGCGCGCCCGAGGGCTTTGACGCCGCCCTCATCGCGCGCGAGGCCGCCCGCGGCGCGCCGGTTGTCCACATCGCCCGCGACGACCGCCGCATGGCCGCCATGCGCGCGGCACTCGGGTTCTTCGCCCCGGCGCTGGCGGTGCTCGAGTTTCCGGCCTGGGACACCACGCCCTATGACCGCGTCTCGCCCTCGGGCGAGATCATGGCGCAGCGGCTGCAGGTGCTGGCGGCGCTCGCCACGGGGGCCATCAAGCCGCCGTTCGTGGTGCTCACGACCATGAACGCCGCCATCCAGCGCCTGCCCGCGGCCGAGACGGTGCGCGGGGCGAGCTTCATCGCCACCAAGGGCGCGCGGCTGGACGAAAGCGCGCTGCGCGGGTTCCTCGTCCGCATGGGGTTCTCGCAATCGCCCACGGTCAGCGAGCCGGGCGACTATGCGATCCGCGGGGGGATCATCGACATCTATCCGCCGGGGGGCGCGGGGCCGGTGCGGCTCGACCTCTTCGGCGACGTCCTCGACGGCATCCGCCAGTTCGATCCCGAGACGCAGCGCAGCCTCGCCCCGCTCGACCGGGTCGAGATCGCGCCGATGTCCGAGGTGATCCTCGACGAGGACGCCATCGCCCGGTTCCGCCAGAGCTACCGCGCCGAATACGGCGGCGGCGCCAGTGATCCGCTGTACGAGGCGGTGAGCGCCGGACAGAAGATCGCCGGGATGGAACACTGGCTGCCGTGGTTTCACGAACGGCTCGACAGCCTCTTCGACTATCTGCCCGGGGCGACGCTGGTGCTGGACGACCACCTCGACCAGCACCGCGAGGCCCGCGCCCACACCATCGCCGAGCAGTATGACGCCCGCCGCGAGAGCCTCGCGCGGAAGGGCGGCGACAGCCCCTATCGCCCGGTGGCGCCGGCCGAGATGTTCGCGGACGACGCGGAGTGGGCGCGCTGGCTGGCCCGGCACCGGGTGATCCGGCTGGCGGTGCTGGCGCATCCGCCGGGGCCGGGGGTGCTGGACGCGGGCGGGCACGTCGGACGCAACTTCGCGCCCGAGCGGCAGGCGGAAAAGGCGGACCTGTTCGGCGCCCTCGCGGCCCATGTCCGCGACCTGCAGAAATCGCGCCCGGTCGTGATCGCCAGCTTCTCGGAAGGCGCGCGCGAGCGGCTGACCGGGCTTCTGGCCGACGAGGGGCTGACCGGCACCCCCATCGACGACATCCGCGGGCTGCCCAAGGGCAACGCGCTCGGCCTCGCCGTCTGGCCGCTGGACGAGGGGTTCGTGGCCGACGGTCAGGCGACCGGGCCGCTGGCGGTGATCTCGGAACAGGACGTGCTGGGCGACCGGCTGATCCGCGGGGCGAAGAAACGCCGGCGGGCCGACAATTTCCTGCGCGACACCCAGAGCCTGACCCCCGGCGATCTGGTCGTCCATGTCGAGCACGGGATCGGCCGCTACACGGGGCTCGAGACGATCCGCGCGCTGGGTGTGCCGCATGACTGCGTGGCGCTGGAATATGCGGGCGGCGACCGGCTGTATCTGCCGGTCGAGAACATCGAGCTGCTCACCCGCTATGGCCACGAGGAAGGGCTGCTCGACAAGCTCGGCGGCGGCGCCTGGCAGGCCCGCAAGGCCCGGCTGAAGGAGCGCATCCGCCAGATCGCCGACCGTCTCATGCGGGTCGCGGCCGAGCGGATGTTGCGCGCCGCCCCGGTGCTGGAACCAGAGCACCACGAGTGGGAGGCGTTCGCCGCCCGCTTCCCCTGGACCGAGACCGACGATCAGGCCGCGGCCATCGCCGACGTGGCCGAGGACCTCGCCGCCGGGCGGCCGATGGACCGGCTGGTGGTGGGTGACGTGGGCTTCGGCAAGACCGAGGTCGCCATGCGCGCGGCCTTCCTCGCCGCGAGCCAGGGCAAGCAGGTGGCGGTGGTGGCGCCGACGACGCTGCTCGCCCGCCAGCACTATCGCAGCTTCGCCGAACGCTTCCGCGGCACGGCGATCAGCGTGCGGCCGCTGTCGCGGTTCGTCTCGGCCAAGGACGCGGCGGCGACGCGGGCGGGGCTGGCCGACGGGACCGTGGACATCGTCGTGGGCACCCATGCGGTGCTGGCCAAGCAGGTGAAGTTCAAGGACCTCGGCCTTCTGGTCATCGACGAAGAGCAGCATTTCGGCGTCGCCCACAAGGAGCGGCTGAAGGAGCTGCGTTCCGACATCCACGTCCTCACGCTCACCGCGACGCCGATCCCGCGGACGCTGCAGCTGTCGCTGACCGGGGTACGCGATCTCTCGATCATCGGCACGCCGCCGGTGGACCGGCTGGCGATCCGCACCTACGTGTCCGAGTTCGACAGCGTGACCATCCGCGAGGCGCTGTTGCGCGAGAAATACCGCGGGGGGCAGTCGTTCTTCGTCGTCCCGCGGCTCGCCGACCTGCCGGACGTCGAGGACTGGCTCAAGGAGCACGTCCCCGAGGTGTCGGTCATCGTGGCGCACGGGCAGCTGGCGGCGGGCGACCTCGACCAGCGGATGAACGCCTTTTACGACGGCAGCCACGACGTGCTGCTGGCGACCTCGATCGTGGAATCGGGCCTCGATATTCCCCGCGCCAACACGATGGTGGTGTGGCGGGCGGATATGTTCGGGCTGGCGCAGCTCTACCAGATCCGCGGCCGGGTCGGGCGGTCGCGGACGCGGGCCTATTGCTACCTGACCACCAAGCCGCGGGTGCCGCTGACCCCGCAGGCGATAAGGCGGCTCAAGTTCCTCGGCTCGATCGATTCGCTGGGGGCCGGGTTCAACCTCGCCAGCCAGGACCTCGACCTGCGCGGGGCGGGGAACCTGCTCGGTGAAGAACAGTCGGGCCACATCAAGGAGGTGGGGTTCGAGCTCTACCAGGCGATGCTGGAGGAGACGATCGCGCGGCTGAAGTCGGGCGAGATCGACGGCGCGCCCGACGACGACTGGGCGCCGACGCTGAACCTCGGCGTGCCGGTGACGATTCCCGAGAGCTACATCCCCGATCTCGACGTGCGGCTGGACCTCTATCGGCGGCTGGCGCAGCTCACCACCAAGGTCGAGCTCGAGGGGTTCGCGGCCGAACTGATCGACCGCTTCGGCCCGCTGCCGCGCGAGGTGAACACGCTGATGCTGGTGATCCGCATCAAGGCGATGGCCAAGCGCGCCAACATCGCCTCGCTCACCGCGGGGCCAAAGGGCGCGACGGTCCAGTTCCACCAGGACAAGTTCCCGAACCCAGCCGGGCTCGTGGCGTTCCTGACCGAGCACAAGGGCACGGCGCGCATCGTGGACAACAAGATCGTGGTGTCGGCCGCGTGGGCCACGGATGCCGAGCGCATCAAGGGGGCGTTCGGGGTTGCGAAGGATCTGGCGGCGCGGGTGAAGGAGGGGGCGACGGCGCCCTCGGCCCCTGCCGCGGGGGCGCGGTCCGGGACGGGGAAGCCCGCGGCCCCCGCGGGCCGGCGCAAGGGGTAGGCTGCGCGCGACGCGCTGGCGCACCGGCGCGGGAGCGGTGCGTCCGGCCTAGTCCAGCAGCGCCTGCGCGCAGGTGCGGGTCAGCCCGAACGCCACGCCCGAGGCGCTGTCGGCGACCGTGCCGCACCAACGCCCGGCGGGCGAGAAGAGCGACCGTGTGTGCCCGCCCCGCGGGCGATAGGCGACCCGGCGGCCGCTGCGGCTGAACAGGTTCAGCGTCCCGCCGTTGCGGGTGTAGTAGCCCACCACCTCGTCCCCGGCCCAGATCGCCCGCCCGCCGTCGGGGCCGTTCGCCGGGTTGTCGGGCGCATTGGCGTGAGTGGTCGAGGAGTTGCCGGGCGCGCCCGAGGAATTGCCCGCCGCCGTCGGCAGGTTCGCCGCCCGCGCGGGCTGGTTCGCCGGCGCCCCCGGGCCGAGATCGAAGGGCATCTGCGACGGCTCGACGATGAAGAGCGGCGCATCCCCCCGCGCCGCCGGGGCGGCCAGCAGCGCCGCGATCAGCAGCGCCGCCGCACGATGGCCGGGGCGCAGCCGCAGGCTCACACCATCCGCTCCTGATCCTTGGCCGCGCGGATGAAGTCCGCGAACAGCGGCGCCGGCTCGAAGGGCTTTGATTTCAGCTCGGGGTGCGACTGCACGCCGATGAACCACGGGTGGTCCTCGATCTCGACCGCCTCGGGCAGCCGCCCGTCCGGCGACATCCCCGAGAACACCATCCCCGCCGACTCGAGCTGGTCGCGGTAGCGGGCGTCCACCTCGTAGCGGTGGCGGTGGCGGTCCTCGATCTCGGTCGCGCCGCCATAGACCTCGCTGATCCGGCTGCCGGGGGCCAGGACGGCGGTATAGGCCCCGAGCCGCATCGTGCCGCCCTTGTCGTCCGACAGCTTGCGCTCGACCTTGTGGTTGCCCTGCACCCATTCCTTGAGGTGATAGACGACCGGGGTGAAGCGTCCCGTGTCGGGGCCGGCGCCGGCCTCGTGGTCGAACTCTTCCGAGCCTGCGTCGGGGATGCCGGCGAGGTTCCGCGCCGCCTCGACCACGGCCATCTGCATCCCGAGGCAGATGCCGAGATAGGGCACGTCACGCTCGCGCGCATAGCGGGCGGCGGCGACCATCCCCTCGGTCCCGCGCTCGCCGAAGCCGCCGGGGACGAGGATGCCGTCGTAGCCGTCGAGCAGGTGGGTGCCGCCCTCCTTCTCGATGTCCTCGGCGGCGATCCAGTCGGGCCGGACGCGGACGCGGTTGGCCATCCCGCCGTGGGTCAGCGCCTCGGAGATCGACTTGTAGGCGTCCTCGAGCTGCGTGTACTTGCCGACGATGGCGATGCGGACCTGACCCTCGGCGTTGTTGAGGCGGTCCATCACGTCCTCCCACCGGCGAAGGTCGGGCTTGGGCGCGGGGCTGATCTGGAAGGCGTCGAGCACCGCCCGGTCAAGGCCAGCGCGGTGATAGGCCATCGGCGCCTCGTAGATCGACTTGAGGTCGTAGGCGGGGATCACGCTGTCGGGGCGGACGTTGCAGAAGAGCGCGATCTTGGCCCGCTCGCGATCGGGGATCGGATGCTCGGACCGGCAGACCAGCACGTCGGGCTGCAGGCCGATGGTGCGCAGCTCCTTGACCGAATGCTGGGTGGGTTTCGTCTTCAGCTCGCCCGAGGCCGCTAGCCACGGCAGCAGCGTCAGGTGCATCAGGATGCACTGGCCGCGCGGGTGGTCCTGCATGAACTGGCGGATCGCCTCGAAGAAGGGCAGCCCCTCGATGTCGCCGACGGTGCCGCCGATCTCGCAGAGCTGGAAATCCACCTCGTCCTCGCCGATGGCGAGGAAGTCCTTGATCTCGTTGGTGACGTGAGGAATGACCTGGATGGTCTTGCCGAGGTATTCGCCGCGGCGCTCTTTCTCCAGCACGTTGCAATAGACCCGGCCGGCGCTGATCGTGTCGGTGCGCCGCGCGCTGACGCCGGTGAAGCGCTCGTAATGGCCGAGGTCGAGGTCGGTTTCGGCGCCGTCGTCGGTGACGAACACCTCGCCATGCTCGAAGGGCGACATCGTGCCGGGGTCGACGTTGAGATAGGGGTCGAGCTTGCGCAGCCGCACGGTGTAGCCGCGGGCCTGCAACAGCGCCCCGAGCGCCGCCGAGGCGAGCCCCTTGCCGAGGGAGGAGACCACGCCGCCGGTGATGAAGATGTAACGCGCCATGAGACTCCCGTGAGGTTCAGCCAAGCAGGCCGTGGCAAAAGCCGCGACCATCACGGGAGTCGAGCTATAGCCGATTCTCCGCGTTGCCGCAACGGACCGCGATGTGTGGTAGGGCGGGGGCGAGGCCGCCCCCAAGGGTTGTGGATCAGTTCGAGGGGGCGGTGGGCGCCGTCACCGGGACGGTGGTGGTGGTCGTGGTGGTGGTGGCAGGGCTTTCCGCCGCAGCCGGGGCCGGGGCCGGGGCCGGTTCTGCCGGGGCCGGGGCAACCGGTGCCGTGGCGGCAGGGGTGACCGGCGCGGTCGTGACGGGCGCCGTCGCGGCCGGCGCGGCCGGCGTCACCGGGGCGGCGGCGCCGGGCGGCAGCACCGGCTGGCCGCTGCCGGGCGGCGGCGCGTAGGTGGGCAGCGTCGGCAGGCCCGTGGCCGGTGCGGGCGTCGCCGGAGCGGTGGAGCCGCCCAGCCGGTCGACGACCGACACGCCCGCCGAGTTGCGCGCCGCGATGACCGTCAGCGCGATCGAGGTGATCAGGAAACCCGTGGCCAGCATCCAGGTGGCGCGCGACAGCGCGATGGCGGCCTGCCGGCCGGTCATCACCCCGCCGCCACCGCCGCCGAGGCCCAGCCCGCCGCCCTCGGACCGCTGCAGCAGCACCACCCCGATCAGCAGGAGCGCCAGGATGAGATGCACGGTCAGGACGACGTTTTCCACGGGTTTTCGCCTTTGGTTCGGAATCGCGCCTATCTAGGCAGCGGGCCGGGGGAAGGCAAGCTGATCGGCCTCCCTCGAGCGTCCCGGCCCGACTCGTCTTGCGTCAGCGCAGCGCCGCGAGCGCCTGCCCGAGGTCCAGCGCCCCGTCATAGAGCGCCCGCCCCGAGATCGCCCCGGCGATCACCCCGGTGTCGCGCAGCGCGACGAGGTCGGCGAGCGACGACACCCCGCCCGAGGCGATGACCGGGACCGCGACCGCGCGGGCCAGCGCCTCGGTCGCCGCGGTGTTCGGACCGCCCATCGCCCCGTCGCGGTCGATGTCGGTATAGATGATCGCGGCCACGCCCGCGTCCTCGAAGCGGCGGGCCAGGTCGGTCGCGGTGACCTCGGTCTCTTCGGCCCAGCCGCGGGTGGCGACGCGGCCGCCGCGGGCGTCGATGCCGACGGCGATGCGGCCGGGGTGGGCAAGGGCGGCCTCCTCGACCAGGGCCGGGTTCTCGACCGCGACGGTGCCGAGGATGACGCGGGCGATGCCGCGGGCGAGCCAGCCGTCGATGGTCGCCATGTCGCGGATGCCGCCGCCGAGCTGGACCGGGACGGTGACCGCGTCGAGGATCGCCTCGACCGCCGCGCCGTTCACCGGCTGGCCGGCGAAGGCGCCGTTGAGGTCCACCAGATGCAGCCATTCGGCTCCGGCGTCCTGGAAGGCGCGGGCCTGCGCCGCCGGATCGGTGCCGAACACCGTCGCCGCCGCCATGTCGCCGCGCAAGAGCCGCACGCAGGCCCCGTCCTTGAGGTCGATGGCGGGGTACAGGATCATGGCGTCACTCGTGCTGTCGGTGGGGTCGGGGGTCCATGCCACAGGCGCGGGGCCGGGGAAAGGCAGGCGGGCCATGGTGCGAGGCATGGCAGGGGTCCGGCGAGACGCGGATGTGATCGCCGCGACCCTACGTCACGCTTGCCTGAATCGCGCCATTGCCCGTCTGATTCCGCCAGCGCCTGGCGCTTGATCCTTGGGAGGACACCTTATGAAAACCATGATTCTCGCCGCAGCGTTCGCGCTGGCGGGCACCGCCGCGATGGCCGCCGATCCGATCGAGGGTCTGTGGCAGACCCAGGCCGACGAGGGCGCCTCGGCCTTCGTGCAGATCAGCCCCTGCGGCGGCGCCTTCTGCGGCACCATCGTCAAGACCTTCAAGGGCAAGGAAGCCTACAAGTCGCCCAACATCGGCAAGCAGATCGTGATCGGCATGGCCCCGGCCGGCGGCGGCGCCTACAAGGGCAAGGTGCTGCGCCCGGCCGACGACAAGATCTACAACGGCAAGGCGCAGGTGAACGGCAAGTCGATGCAGCTGTCGGGCTGCGTGGCCGGCGGGCTGATCTGCAAGTCGCAGACCTGGACCAAGCTGAAGTGAGCTGACGCCGGGGGCGCTTGCCCCCGCCGAAGCCGGGGCCTTGCCCCGGACCCCAGGTTATTCGGGCAGGAAAGAAACCGCAGGCCGCAGCGCCTGCGGTTTCGTCGTTCAGACGACGATCCCGGCGCCGTGCTCGACGGGCGCAGCGTGGGCGCGGAAGGCGGCGAAGAGCTCGCGCCCCATCCCGTGGGCGTTGGCCGACAGGTCGGCGGTCACCGGCTCGCGGGTGGCGAAGTCGGGGGCGAGGCAGTCGAGCGTCCCCGCCACCGCGTCGAGCCGCACCACGTCCCCGTCCCTGAGCCGCGCGAGCGGCCCGCCCGTCGCCGCCTCGGGCGAGACGTGGATCGCCGCCGGCACCTTGCCCGACGCCCCCGACATCCGCCCGTCG
Organism: Paracoccus panacisoli; assembly: GCF_042435015.1. Taxonomy (NCBI): domain Bacteria; kingdom Pseudomonadati; phylum Pseudomonadota; class Alphaproteobacteria; order Rhodobacterales; family Paracoccaceae; genus Paracoccus; species Paracoccus panacisoli. The sequence continues at coordinate 15,757 of NZ_JBHMQU010000002.1, forward strand.
GTGACCAGCGCCACCCTGAGCCCGCGGTCGAGCAGCACCGAGAGCGTGGGGGTGAGCGAGTGCAGCTCGGGCATCCCGTTGGCGCGCGGGCCCTGGAAGCGGACCACGACCACGGTGTCGGCGGTGAACTCGCCCGCCTGGAATGCCGCCTTGACCGCGTTCTGGTCGTCGAAGACCCGCACCGGCGCCTCGATGACGTGCAGCTCGGGCTTGACCGCCGAGGCCTTGATCACCGCCCGCCCGAGGTTGCCGCCGAGGATGTGCAGCCCGCCCGTGGCCGCAAACGGCGCGGCGGCGGGGCGCAAGATGCGGTCGTTGAGGCTCTCGCCCGCGCCCGGCACCCAGGTCAGCGCGTCACCGTCGAGCCGCGGCTCGGCGGTGTAGCGGTCGAGGCCGTCGCCCGCCACGGTCCGCACGTCGGGGTGCAGCAGCCCCGTCTGAAGCAGCTGGCCGATCAGGAAGCCAAGGCCGCCCGCGGCATGGAAATGGTTCACGTCGGCCAGACCGTTGGGATAGACCCGCGCCATCAGCGGCACGGCGGCGCTGATGTCGTGGAAATCCGCGAGGTCGAGCGCGATCCCCGCCGCCCGCGCCATCGCCGGCAGGTGGATCACGAGGTTGGTGGACCCGCCCGTCGCCATCAGCCCGACCATGCCGTTGACGAAGGCACGTTCATCCAGGATCGCGCCGACCGGGGTATAGTCGTTGCCGAGCCGGGTGATCGCCGCGGCCCGCGTCACCCCGGCGACCGTCAGCGCCTCGCGCAAGGGCGTGTTGGGGTTCACGAAGCTCGAGCCGGGCAGCTGCAGGCCCATGAACTCCATCAGCATCTGGTTGGAGTTGGCGGTGCCATAGAAGGTGCAGGTCCCGGGGCTGTGATAGGAGGCCATCTCGGCCGCCATCAGCGCCGCGCGGTCCACGCGGCCGGCGGCGAAATCCTGTCGCACCTTGGCCTTCTCGTCGTTGGGCAGCCCCGAGGGCATCGGCCCGGCGGGCAGGAACACCGCCGGGACATGACCAAAGGTCGCCGCGGCGATCACCAGCCCCGGCACGATCTTGTCGCAGATCCCGAGCCAGAGGGCGGCGTCGAAGACGTCATGGCTCATCGCCACCCCGGCGGCGAGCGCGATCACGTCGCGGGAAAACAGCGACAGCTCCATCCCCGCGCGGCCCTGGGTGACCCCGTCGCACATGGCCGGCACCCCGCCCGCGACCTGCGCTGTGGCGCCGGCGGCGTGGGCGGCGCGGCGGATCAGGTCGGGGAAGCCCTCGTAGGGCTGATGGGCCGACAGCATGTCGTTGTAGGCGGTGACGATCCCCAGGTTCGGGCGCGCGGTCAGCGCGAGGTCGGCCTTGTCGGGCATCGCCGCATAGGCGTGCGCCTGGTTCCCGCAGGACAGATGCGCCCGCCGCGGCCCCTCTTCGGCGGCGCGGGCGAGGCGGGCGAGATAGGCGGCGCGGCTCTCGGCCGAGCGTGCGCGGATGCGGTCGGTGACGCGGTCGATGACGGGGTGAAGGGTCATGCGCGGCTCCTCCGGCCGGGTGCGGGGTCATCGAGTTTTAACGCGTTAGCGTTAACGCTGCAATCTGGCCGGGCGAGCGGGGATCTGGGCTGCTGCGGGGCAGGGCGGGGTCGGGGCTCGTGAGCGGGGCGAGGGCTGTGATGGTGCCGTGTGCCGGCCCTCTGGTGACGTCAGGGCGCGGGACCCAACCCACGAAAATGCCGCCACGTCATTTTTTATGTTCCACTGAATGGAACGCTGTGCCATATAACGGAACAGGGAGGACTTCATCATGAACAAGCTTCACGCGACGATTCTCGCCGGGGCGCTCTGCGCGACCGCCGGCTGGGCCAGCGCCCAGACGACCCTGATCTACGGCGAGGCCGGGCCGAACCGCGGCGTGCGCGCCGAGGGCACCCAGTGGTTCGTCGACCAGGTCGGCAAGCTCTCGAACGGCGACCTCAAGATCGACGTGAACTGGGGCGGCGCGCTGTTTTCCGACAAGGCCGCGGTGCAGTCGCTGCGCGACGGCGTGGCCGACCTCGGCAGCGTCATCGGCGTCTATTTCCCCGCCGACATGATCGCCTATGGCCTCGCGGACCTGCCGATCCCGAACACCGATCCGTGGGTGGGCATGAAGGCCGTCGACCGGATCATGCGCACCGACGAGAAGGTGCGCGAGAACCTGGCCAAGCAGAACCTCGTCTATGTCGGCACCTACACCACCTCGGCGGTGCAGGTCGGCTGCAAGGGCAAGAGCATCAAGACGCTCGACGACCTCAAGGGGCTGAAGGTCCGCGGCGTGGGCGTCTATGGCAAGGTCTTCGCCGACCTCGGCGCCACCCCCGTCGACATGAGCGTCTACGAGGCCTACCAGGGGCTCGAGACCGGGCTGATCGACTGCACCCAGACCTATCCCTATCTCGTCAAGGCGCTGAAGCTGGACGAGGTGTTCACCAGCTACACCGAGCTTGACTGGGGCCAGATCGGCGCGCTGGGCATCCTGATGAACAAGCAGAGCTTCGATGCGCTCTCGCCCGAGAACCAGACCGCGCTGATGACCGCGGGCGAGGGGCTGGCTGACGAGTTCGGCCGCATCCTCGGTGCCGCGAACGAGGAATCGGTCCAGATCCTGCGCGACGGTGGCAAGGAGATCATCGTCCTGCCCGAGGCCGACCGCGCCCGGCTGGTCGAGGGCGGGCAGAAGTACATCGACGACTGGATCGCGCGCGCCGATGCCGCGGGACTGGACGGCAAGGGCATGGTCGAGGCCTACAAGGCCGGGATCGAAGAGTACACCAAGCTGCGCGACGAGAAGGGCTACCCCTGGGCGCCCAAGTGAGCCGCTGACCGCGTGACCGGGGCCCGCCCGCCGGGCCCCGTGCCATCGGCCCCTGCCGCCGCCTGACCGCGGCAGGGCGCCGTCCGGCCCCTGTGGCCCGCCCTGCGCGGGCAGGCGCGCCGGACCCGATCTTCCGACCCGAGAAGCGGCAGAGGAGCCTGCCATGAAGGCCATCGAACGGATCATGCTGGAACTCGCAGTGGTGTCGGTCTTCCTGCTGACCGCGCTGATCGCCACCGACGTGGCGATGCGGACATTCGCCCACCGCACCTTGCCCGACGTGGTGATCCTCGTGCGCGAGCTGATGATCCCGACCATCATGCTGCCGCTCGCGGCAGCGACGGCGCACCGCGCCCATATCTCCGTCACCTTCCTGACCGACCGGATGTCACCCGCCTGGCGCGGACGGCTGATCGTCATGGGCTGGGTGGTGGCGCTGATCGCGGTGCTGCCGCTGATCTATGCCTCGGCCCGCGACCTCAACGCGACCTGGACCTCGGGCGAGTTCTACGACGGCCAGCTGGGCGTGCCGCGCTGGCCGATGCGGCTGGTCTTCCTGCTCGGGCTCATCGCCATGTGGGTGCGTCTGGCGCAGGTGGCGCTGGCCGACCTCTCTGAGCTGCGCCGCACCGGCACCGTCACCGAACAGCGCCACGACGAAGAGGAGGCCGTCTGACATGGACGCATCGACCATCGGACTTGTGGCCTTCGGCCTCGTCATCCTGCTGCTGGCGCTGCGCGTGCCGATCGCCTTCGTGCTCGCCGGCACCGCCACCATCGGCACGTTCCTCGTCTATGCCTTCCGCTCGGGCAGCTTTGCGCCCGAGCGGGCGATCAACCCGACCACCTCGCTGGTCGTGAACAGCTTCTTCGAGCTGATCCACTCGTACGATCTGTCGATGATCCCGCTGTTCATCGCGCTGGGCAACATCGCCTATCACGCGGGCATCACCACGCGGATCTATGATGCCGCGAACGTCTGGATGCGGCGGGTGCCGGGCGGGGTGGGGATCGCCTCGGTCATGGGCTGCGCGGGCTTCTCGGCCATCTCGGGCTCGTCCATCGCCTGTGCCTCGACGATGGGCCGCATCTGCATCCCCGAGATGCTGCGGCTAGGCTACAACCCGCGGCTCGCCACCGCCTCGGTCGCGGCAGGGGGCACGCTGGGGTCGCTGATCCCGCCGTCGGTGCTCTTCATCCTCTACGGCATCTTCACCGAGACCTCGATCGGCAAGCTGTTCCTTGCCGGCATCCTGCCGGGGCTGCTGACACTCGCGGGCTACATCATCGTCATCCTGTGGTGGGTGGGCCGCGACCCCTCGGCGGCGCCGATCGACCCGACGCCGATGCCGCGCGGCGCCCGGCTGGCCGCGGCGATCTCGGCCTGGCCGGCGCTGGTGCTGTTCGCGGCGATCATTGGCGGCATCTACGGCGGGTTCTTCACCGCGACCGAGGCCGCCGCCGTCAGCGTCGTGCTGACCGTCGCCATCGGCTTCGGCCAGCGCCGCCTGACGCTCTCCACGCTGTGGTCGGCCGTGCGCGAGAGCCTGCTGCAGACCTCGGCCATCTTCCTCATCGCCGCCTGCGCCAAGATCTTCGTGTCGTTCGTGGCGCTGACCGGCTCGGCCGGGATGGTCTCGGGCTGGATCGCCGACGCCGGGTTGCCGCCGCTCATGCTGATGGCCGCGATCGTCGTGCTCTACCTGTTCCTCGGGATGTTCCTCGACCCGATCGGGATCATCGTGCTGACGCTGCCGTTCGTCATCCCGCTGATCCAGGGGATGGACATGAACCTGATCTGGTTCGGGGTGATCGTGGTCAAGCTGCTCGAGATCGGGCTGATCACGCCGCCGGTGGGGCTCAACGTCTTCGTCATCGGCAACGTCGCCGGGCGCGGGATCAGCGTGGACACGATCTTCGCCGGGGTCATGCGCTTCCTCGCCATGGATCTCGTGGTGCTGGCGCTCCTGGTGCTGATACCGTGGATCTCGCTCGTCATCCCCAACGCGATGTGAGCGAGAGGATACGGCCATGCTCAGACCCGACGACGACCCCCGCTTCGCCACCACGCTGGCCCGTGGCCTGTCGGTGCTGCGTGCCTTCCGCATCGGCGACGACGGGCTGAGCAACGCCGAGATCGCGCAGCGCGCGGGACTGCCCAAGTCCACCGTCTCGCGGCTGACGTGGACACTGGGGCAGCTCGGCTACCTCGTCCAGTCCGAGCGCGACGACCGCTTCCGCCCCGGTCCGACGCTGGTGGCGGTGGGGCAGGTGGCGGCCGCGTCGCTGAGCTTCCTCACCCCCGCCGTGGACCTGATGACGCGGCTGGCCGAGGACACCGGCACGCTGGTGGTGCTGGCGGTGCGCGACGGGCCGCGGCTGGTGCTGATCCGCACCTGGCGGCCGAGCCGGGTGGCCTCGATCTGGCTCGAGGTCGGCCAGCCCGTGTCGCTGCGCGGGTTCTCGTCGGCGCGGGCCTGGATCGCGGCGGCGACCGAGGACGAGCTGGCGCGGGTCCTGGCCGACTTCCCCGTGGGCGAGGCCGCGCCCCTCGGCGACCTGGCCGCGACCCGGGGCCGGGCGCAGGCCGAACTGCTGGCCCGCGGCTTCGTTTACACCGAAGGGGGGCCGGGCGGACCCGCGCCCTACAACGCCGTCTCGGCGCCCTTCCGCGCCGCCGAGCTGGCCGAGCCGGTGGTCTTCACCTGCGGCGCGCTGCCCGACGCGGCCGAGGCCGCGCGGATGCAGGCCGAGGTCGGGCCGAAGCTCGCCGAGGCGGTCCAGACGCTCGAACGGCTGACCGGCCAGCCGCTCACCATGACGAGGACGACGACATGAGTGCAGTGACCTACAGCCGCGAGGGCGACCTCGGGTTCATCCAGATCGACAACCCGCCGGTGAACGCGCTCTCGGCCGCCGTGCGGCAGGGGCTGACCGACGCGGTTGCGGCGTTCGAGGCCGACGCCGAGGCCCGCGCCGCGGTGCTGTTCTGCGCCGGGCGCACCTTCGTCGCCGGGGCCGACATCAGCGAGTTCGGCAAGCCCCCGGTGCCGCCCTACCTGCCCGAGGTGATCGCCACGCTCGAAGCGGCGGGAAAGCCCGTGGTCGCGGCGCTGCACGGCACGGTGCTGGGCGGCGGGCTGGAACTCGCGCTCGGCGCCCACGTCCGCGTGGCGGTGCCCGGCACGCGCATGGGCCTGCCCGAGGTGACGCTGGGCCTGATCCCCGGCGCCGGCGGCACCCAGCGCCTGCCGCGGGCGATCGGGGTCGCGCCAGCGGTCGAGCTGATGACCTCGGGCCGCCAGATCGGCGCCGACGAGGCGCTGCAACTCGGGTTGATCGACACGCTGGCGGACGAGACCGACCCTCGCGCGGCGGGGATCGCCGCGGCCCGGGCGCTGCTCGCCCAGGGCGCCGCGCCGCGCCGGCTCTCGGCCGAGCCCGCGCCCGCGGTGGACGCCGCCCAACTCGCCACCCTTCGCGGCAAGCTCGCCCGCAGCGCCCGCGGGCAGGTGGCGCCCGGCCGCGCGCTCGAGGCGGTGGCCGAGGGGCTGGCGCTGCCCTTCGACGAGGGCATGGCGCTCGAGCGGCGCATCTTCCTCGAACTGATGGAGACGCCGCAGCGCGCCGCCCTCATCCACGCCTTCTTCGCCGAGCGGCAGGCGGCGCAGCAGCCCGCGCTGAAGGACGTGACCCCGCGCGCCGTCGACCGCATCGGCGTGATCGGCGGCGGCACGATGGGGCAGGGGATCGCCGCCGCGGCGCTCTCGGCCGGGCTCGACGTGACGCTGATCGAGCGGGACGCCGAGGCCGCCACCCGCGCCGCCGAGGGCCTCGCCCGGATGCAGGACGGCGCGGTCAAGCGCGGCAAGCTGACCACCGCCGACCGCGATGCGATGCTGAAGGACCGCTTCCGCACCGCCACCGACTACTCTGCACTTTCCGAGGCCGATCTGGTGATCGAGGCGGTCTATGAGGACATGGCGCTGAAGCGCGAGGTCTTTGCCACGCTCGACGGCGTCTGCCGGCCGGGCGCGGTGCTGGCCACCAACACCTCGTATCTGGACGTCAACGAGATCGCGGCAGCGACGAAGCGCCCGCAGGACGTGCTGGGGCTGCATTTCTTTTCGCCCGCGAACGTCATGCGGCTGCTCGAAATCGTCATCGCCGACGCGACCGCCCCCGAGGTCGCCGCGACCGGCTTTGCGCTCGCCAAACGAATGGGGAAGATCGCCGTCCGCGCGGGCGTCTGCGACGGGTTCATCGGCAACCGGATGCTCTCGGTCTATCGCGCCGCCGCCGACCACATGGTGCTGGACGGCGCCTCGCCTTACGAGATCGACGCCGCCATCGTCGAGCTGGGCTTCCCGATGGGGCCCTATCAGGTGGGCGACCTCGCCGGGCTCGACATCGGCTACGCCACCCGGCAGCGGAAGGCCCCCACGCGGCATCCCGATGAGCGGGTGCCGGTCTTCGCCGACCGGCTGGCCGAGTCCCGGCGGCTCGGGCGCAAGACCGGGCGCGGCTATTACATCTACGATGACACCTCGCCGCAGGGCCGCCCGGACCCCGAGATGGGGGCGCTGCTCAAGGACGTGCGCGATGAGCTGGGGATCACCCCGCGGCCCTTCTCGCAGGACGAGATCCAGGCGCGCTACATGGCCGCGATGGTCAACGAGGGGGCCCGCATCCTCGACGAGGGGATCGCCGCGCGCGCCGGCGACATCGACGTGGTGCTGCTGCACGGCTACGGCTTCCCCCGCGCGCTCGGCGGGCCGATGCACTGGGCCGACGCGCAGGGGCTGGACCGCATCGCCGCCGACATCGCCCGCTACGCCGAGGACGACCCGCATTTCTGGCAAGTGGCGCCGCTGCTCAGGCGGCTCGCCGACACCGGCGGCCGCTTCGCCGATCATGGAAAGGACACCGCATGAAGGACGCCGTCATCGTCGCCACCGCCCGCACCGGCATCGGCAAGGCCGGGCGCGGCACGCTGAACCTCACCCACGGGGCCACGATGGGCGGTCATGTCGCCGGTATCGCGGTCGCGCGCGCGGGCATCGACCCGGCGCTGATCGAGGACAGCATCTGGGGCTGCGGCTACCCGGAATACGTCACCGGCGGCAACATCGCCCGCCAGATCGTGCTGCGCGCCGGGCTGCCGGTCAGCGTCGCGGGCACGACCGTGAACCGCTTCTGCGCCTCGGGGCTGCAGGCGCTGGCGATGGCCGCGCAGATGGTCCGCGTCGAGGGGGCGAAGGCGATCCTCGCCGGCGGGCTCGAATCGATCAGCCTCGTCCAGCCGCCGCCGCGGAACTCGCGAGAGGCGTGGCTGGAGGAGCATCGCCCCGACCTCTACCTGCCGATGATCGAGACCGCCGACATCGTCGCCGCCCGCTACGGCGTCAGCCGCGACGACCAGGACGACTATGCGCTGCGCAGCCAGCAGCGCATCGCCGCCGCGCAGGAGGCCGGGCTCTTCGCCGACGAGATCGTGCCGATCGAGGTGACGCGCGCCGTCACCGACAAGACCTCCGGTGAGGCGCGCGAAGAGCGCGTGACCTTCGCCGCCGACGAGTGCAACCGCCCCTCGACCACGCGCGAGGGGTTGGCGGGGCTGACCCCGGTGCGCGGCGAGGGGCAGTTCGTCACCGCCGGCAACGCCAGCCAGCTCTCGGACGGCGCCGCAGCGCTGGTGGTGATGGAGGCCGAGACCGCGGCCCGCGAGGGCGCCACCCCGCTCGGCGCCTTCCGCGGCTTTGCGGTCGCGGGCTGCGAGCCCGACGAGATGGGCATCGGCCCGGTCTTCGCCGTTCCCCGGCTGCTCGAACGCGCCGGGCTTTCCGTCGACGACATCGACCTGTGGGAGCTGAACGAGGCCTTCGCCAGCCAGGCGCTCTATTGCCGCGACCGGCTGGGGATCGACCCCGAACGCTACAACGTCAACGGCGGCTCGATCGCCATCGGCCACCCGTTTGGCATGACCGGCGCCCGTCAGGCGGGCCACATCCTGCTCGAGGGCCGCAGGCGCGGGGCGAAATGGGGCGTCGTGACCATGTGCGTCGGCGGCGGCCAGGGGGCCGCGGGCCTCATCGAGATTTTCTGAAGGAGACGCCCATGACCATGACGCTTGCGCCCGAGGACGAGGCGTTCCGCGCCGAGGTGCGGCAGTTCCTCAAGGACCGCCTGCCCGCGCATCTGGCCGACAAGGTGCGGCTGAACCGCGAGCTGACCAAGGCCGAGACCGAGCAGTGGCACGCGACCCTGCAAGAGAAGGGGTGGCTAGCCGGCAACTGGCCGACCCGCTTCGGCGGCGCCGGCTGGACCGCCATCCAGCGCCACATCTTCGAGGAGGAGAGCGCGCTCGCCCATGCCCCCCGGGTGCTGCCCTTCGGCATCGCCATGCTGGGGCCGGTGCTGCAGAAGTTCGGCTCAGAGGCGCAGCAGCAGCGGTTCCTGCCGCGCATCCTCGACGGCACCGACTGGTGGTGCCAGGGCTACTCCGAGCCGGGGGCGGGCTCCGACCTCGCCTCGGTCCGCACCACCGCGGTGCGGGATGTCGACCACTACATCGTCAACGGCCAGAAGACCTGGACCACCCTCGGCCAGCACGCCAACTGGATCTTCTGCCTCGTGCGGACCGACCCGGCCGCCAAGGCTCAGGAGGGGATCAGCTTCCTTCTGATCGACATGACCTCGCCCGGGATCACCGTGCGGCCCATCGTGCTGCTGGACGGCACCCCCGAGGTGAACGAGGTGTTCTTCGACGAGGTGCGCGTGCCGGTCGAGAACCTCGTCGGCGAAGAGAACAAGGGCTGGACCTACGCCAAGTACCTGCTGACGCATGAGCGGACGAACATCGCCGGCGTGGGCTTCGCCACCGCGAGCCTCGCCGCGCTCAAGCGGATCGCGCGGGCGCAGGTGGCGAACGGCCGCCCGCTCAGTGAGAACCCGCTGTTTGCCGCCCGCATCGCCGAGGTCGAGATCGAGCTGATGGCGATGGCCACCACCAACCTGCGGATGCTGGCGCAGGCGGCCGCAGGGCAGGCGCCCGGCGCGGAAAGCTCGATGCTGAAGCTCAAGGGCACCCAGATCCGGCAAGCGATCAACGACCTCGCCCGCCGCGCGGTGGGGCCGTGGGCGCTCGCCTTCCCCTCCGAGGGGCTCGAGGGCGCCAACGACGAGACGCCGCCCGGCCCGCCCGAGGCGGCGGCGGCGGGGCGCGCCTATCTCAACAACCGCAAGCTGTCGATCTACGGCGGCTCGAACGAAATCCAGCGGGGGATCATCGCCAAGTCCTTGCTGGGGCTGTGACGGGGACGCATGATGGATTTCGACTTCACCGAAGAACAGCAGATGCTGGGCGAAAGCCTGGCCCGGACGCTCGAACGGGGCGGGGACGCGGCGGCCGTCTATGACCTCGGCGCCGGGGCGGCGCTGATGGACGAGGCCGCGGGCGGCTTTGGCGGCACGGGGCGCGACATCCTCGCGGTGTTCCGCACGCTGGGGCAGGCGGGCGCGGTGTCGCCGCTGCTCGACAGCGTGGTGCTGGGCGCAGGCGTGCTCGCCGCGGCCGGCGAGGGCGAACTGGCCGAGGCCGCGGCCGCCGGGACCGCGCGCATCGCCGTGGCCCTGGGCGAGCCGGGGCAGCGCTACGACTATGGCAGCGGCGCGACGCGCGCCGAAAGCGACCGGCTGAGCGGCGCCAAGTCGCTGGTCGCGGGGGCCGAGGACGCCACCCACCTGATCGTCAGCGCGACGGATGGGCTGTGGCTCGTCGCGGCCGACGCGCCGGGGCTTTCGATGCGGGGCTATCCGCTAATGGACGGGGGGCGCGCGGCCGAGGTGACGCTTGACGGCGTGCCGGCCCGCCGGCTGGGGGATGCGGCGCTGCTGGACCGGCCGATGGCCGCCGCGATCCTCGCCACCTGCGCCGACGCGCTGGGCGGGATGGAGCGTGCGGTCGACCTGACCGCCGACTACCTGCGAACCCGCAAGCAGTTTGGCCGCCCGATCGGCAGCTTCCAGGCGATCCAGCACCGGATGGCCGACCTGCTGGTCGAGGTCGAGCAGGCGCGGTCCGCGACGTGGAACCTCGCCGCCCATCTCGACGCGCCCGACCGCGATCGTCACGTCGCCGCCACCAAGTCGCTGGTCGGCCGGGTGGCGCGGCGGGTGGCTGAAGAGATGATCCAGCTTCATGGCGGCATCGGCATGACCGAGGAATACGACGCCGCCCCGCTGGCCCGTCGCCTGATCGCCGCCGACGCCCGCTTCGGCGACAGCGATCACCATCTCGAGCGATTCATCGCGCTGTCGGCTGCGGACGCCGCCCCGGACGCCGCCCCGGACGCCGCCCCGGACGCCACATGAGCCGGCTGATCCGCGACGAGACCGGGGCGCAGCGTCTGCTCGGCTATACGCTCGACGTGGGCGAGGGCGACGGGCGGGCGCGTTGCCGGCTGGTGGTAGACGACCGCCACCTGAACCGCTCGGGCGTGCTGCACGGCGGGATCGCGGCCATGCTGCTCGACAACGCCTGCGGGGCGACGGCGAGCCTGACGGTGGACGACACCGGCCGGGTGCCGTTCCTGACCCTCTCGCTCAACACCGACTTCGTCGCCGCCGGCCGTCCCGGCGGCGTCACCGCTACCGGCCGGATCGTCCGCCAGGGCGCGCGCATCGTCTTTGCCGCCGCCGAGCTGGTCGCCGACGACGGCACCCTGCTCGCCACCGCCTCGGGCGTCTTCACCCGCGCCAAGGCGCCCGCCCCGAGGCCTGAACGGACCGAGGAGATCCGATGACCCCGATCCACAGCGTCCTCGACACCCAGGCCGCCGCCCGCCCCGAGGCGACCGCGCTCGTCGATCACGACGGCCGCCGCATCTCGTTCGCCGACCTCGGCGCGGCGGTGGCCGAGCTGGCCGCGGCGCTCGCCGCCCGCGGGCTCGGCCCCGGCGACCGGCTGCTGATCCTGTCCGAAAACGCCGCCGCGATGATCGGCCTCGTGCTTGCTGCCTCGCGGCTGGGGGCGGTCGCGGTGCCGGTCAACGCCCGCATGACCGGGCCCGAGCTCGACCGCATCCGCGCCCACGCCGACCCGCGGCTGACGGTGTTCCTGACGAACGTCTCGCCCGCCGCGGCCGAGCACGCCGCCCGCCTCGGCGCCGAGGCGTGGCCGACGCCGCTCGGCGCGCTCGCGCTGGCCGCGACGTCCCCCGCCGATCCGGCCCCGCCCGAGACCCCGGACGTCGCCGTGATCCTCTATACGACGGGGACCACGGGCACGCCCAAGGGGGTGATGCTGACCCACGCGAACCTGATGTTCGGCGGCAATTCGTCGGCGCGGATGCGCGAACTGGGGCCGCAGGACATCATCCTCGGCGTGCTGCCGATGACCCATGTGTTCGGCCTGACCTCGATGATGCTGGCCGGCCTGATCGCCGGGGCCGAGCTGCGGCTGGCGCCGCGGTTCTCGGCGGGCGACGTGCTCGACGCGCTGGCCGCGGGTGCCACGGTGCTGCCCGCGGTGCCGCAGATGCACGCGCTGATCATGGCCGAGGCGGCGGCGCGCGGCCTGACCCACGCCCCGGGCGGGCGGTTGCGGTATGTCTCGTCGGGGGCCGCGCCGCTCGACCCCGAGTGGAAGCGGCGGGCCGAGGCCTTCTACGGCGTCGCGCTGCAGAACGGCTATGGCATGACCGAGACGACCGCCGGGGTCACGCTGACCGTCAACCCGCCCGGCGTGCCCGACGTGAGCGTCGGCCCGCCGCTGCCGGGGGTCGAGCTGCGCCTGCGCGATCCGGGGCCGGACGGGGTGGGCGAGATCCAGACCCGCGGCCCGCACGTCACCCCCGGCTACTTCCGCAACGCCGAGGCGACCGCCGCGCTGTTCGACGCCGACGGGTTCCTTTGCTCGGGCGACCTCGGCCGGATCGACGCCGCCGGCAACTTGCACATCGCCGGGCGCTCGCGCGAGTTGATCATCCGCGGCGGCTTCAACGTCTATCCGCCCGAGGTCGAGGCGGCGCTGAACGAGCACCCGGCGGTGGTCCAGTCGGCGGTGATCGGCCGCAGCCTCCCCGGCGGGAACGAGGAGGTGCTGGCCTTCTGCCAGCTCGCCGCCCCCGGCGCGGTGGGCGAGGCGGAGCTGTCGGCCTTCGTGGCCGAGCGGCTGTCGCCCTACAAGCGCCCCTCGCGGATCGTCTGCGCCGACAGTCTGCCCGCGGCGCCCACGGGGAAAATCCTCAAGACCCGGCTGATCGAGGTGTTTGCGGCCGCGCTCGCCTGAGCGTCTGAGCCGCGCCTGTGGCGGCGCGCGCTGGGTGCGCGCCGTTTGCTTCCTGCACGGGTGCGCCCGATGGCACCGGCCCGTCACGGGCCGATCTGCCAAGCGCTGTCAAGAAGTATACATCTTGACATGGCAAGATGTATGGTCTAACTCTGTCGTCATGGCAGACAACTCTGAAATCTCGCTGCAGGACATCTCGGACGCCTCGGGCGTCGAGATACGAACCCTGCGCTCGTGGCTGGCGCAGGACCTCCTGCTGCCACCCCTCCGGCAGGGGCGGGGGGCGGGCTACCCGCCCGAAAACCTGGCGCGCGCCCGTGCGATCCGCGCCATGCGCGAACTCGACCGGGCCAGCCTCACCGACATCCGCCGCCGGCTGTGGACCATGAGCGAGGCCGAGATCGAGGCGCAGGCCGCGTTGCTCACGCCCCAGCCCGGGCCGCTGAACTCTGCCGCGGCCTATCTGCGCTCGATCGCGGCCCCGGCCGCCCCGCGCCCCTCGGCCGACGCCCCGAACCGGCTGGCCCGCGTCCCGGCCAACACCCGCGCGCAGCCGTCGTCCGAAGGGCTGCCCAACGCCCCGGGCCGGCGCACGCCGACCCGCACCGTCACCGTCTTCACCATCAACCCCGACGTCGAGCTGCACGTCTCGGGCGAGCTTCCGCCCGCCGTCCGCCTGCAGTTCGACCGCATCGCGGACCTCATCCGCAGCAGCCTCAAGGAGCCGCCGCATGACCAGTGATCTCACCATGACCGCCGCCCTGGACCGCCAGCTCGTCTGGGACCGGGGCGACTCGCGCCGCTACCTGCGGGTGCGCGTCACCGCGCCCCCCGCGGCCACCCCGGTCGCCCGCCCGCCGATGAACCTCGGGCTCGCCCTCGACACCAGCGGCTCGATGAGCGGCGGCCGGATCGACGCCGCCCGCCGGGCCGCGATCGGGGCGCTCGACGGCCTCGGCGCGGAGGACCGCCTGACCCTCGTGTCCTTCGCCAGCGACGCCACCGTGCGCCTCGCCGGGGTCGAGATGGACGAGGCCGGCCGGCGCGACGCCCGAAGCGTGATCGCAGCGATGGAGGCCGGAGGGGGCACCAACCTCTCGGAGGGGTGGTTCCAGGCGGTGATCTCGGCGACCGAGTCGCCGTCGCGGGCGGGGCAGGCGACGCGGATCGTCATCCTGTCCGACGGCCATGCGAACGCGGGCGTGGTGGGGACGGGTGACCTCGCCCGCCATGCGCAGGAGCTGCTGGCCCGGGGCGTGACCACCTCGGCGCTGGGGATCGGCGACGGCTACGACGAGCAGCTGCTCGGCAGCATCGCCGAGGCCGGGGGCGGCCGCTTGCTCGACGCCGAGGAATGCGACGAGATCGAGACAGTGCTGGCGGCCGAAGTCGATGCCTCGGCGCAGACCGCGGCCGATGCGCTCGTGCTGACGCTTGACCTGCCCGCCGGGGTGATGGCCGAGGCGCTCGGCGCCACCACCGCGCGCCGCACCCGCAACGGGGTCGAGATCCCGATGGGCGCGCTTCTGCGCGGCAAGCCGCGCGACGTCTTCATCGCCCTGACCCTTCCCCCGGGCCGCCCCGGCGATGAGGTCAAGCTGGCGCTGACGCTGCACGGCCGTGATGCCGTGACCGGCGCGGCGATGGCGCCGCTGGCCGGCCACGCCCGCCTGACCTTCGCGGACGCGCGCGAGAACACGGACCAGCCGCGCGACACCGACCTTTCGGTCGGCGCCGCCGGGGCCTGGATGGGGCAGATCCTCCGGGTCATGGCGCAGCTGAACGCCCGCGAGCCCGCTGCCGCCCACGAGTATGCCGAGACCCAGTCGCGGTATTTCCACCGCTACGTCGAGGGACTGCCCGGCGGCGCGGAACTGCTCGAACAGATGGCGCTGCTGCGCGCGCGGGCGACGCGCGAATGGGACGCGCGCCTGCGCAAGGAGATGCACTACCTCGCGCAGCGCAACTTCAACTCGGTCGAGGACTTCCGTGGTCCTGACAAGGAAAGCTGGGCCGAGCGGCTGCGCCGGAGCTGAGGGCAGGCGGGGCGGTCCGTCTGGCCTACGCGGGAAGGGCCTGACGCGCCGCTTCGACGGTTACGGCCGCTCTAGAACCCAACGGATCAGGGAGAATTGGTGGAGCCAAGGGGAGTCGAACCCCTGACCTCTTGAATGCCATTCAAGCGCTCTACCAACTGAGCTATGGCCCCACCGGAGGTCCGGGCAGCAGCACCTGCCGCCCGCGTGGGGGGTCGTATAGGGGCAGCCGCGGAACGCTGCAAGCGGAAAAAGAACGGCACCGGCAAGTTTCTCGAACCAGCCGGCAAACGGCTGGCCCGAAACGAAAAAAGCCCCCGGGAAGGGGGCTTTCCTCGGGGCCGGGTCGGGCGCCGATGCGGCGGCCCGGGCTCAGTCCTCTTCGGGCTCGGCCACGTCGGCGATGTCGTCCAGCGACACGTCGCCGTCATCGTCGTCATCGTCCAGCAGATCGTCGTCCAGATCGCCCGCGTCGCTCGCGTCGTCCAGATCGTCGTCGATCACGTCATCGTCGCCGGCGTCGCGGCTCGCCGCCTTCTCGGCGATCATCGAGCGGGTGCGCGCAGTCGCCAGGCTCTCGACCGAGAAACTGTTGCCGCAGGCCGGGCAGGTCATCGGGTCGTTGCCAAGGTCATAGAATCGCGCGGCGCAGACGGGGCACAGGCGTTTGGTGCCCCATTCCTCTTTGGGCATGGTGTTCTCTTTTCGCCAAAGGTCAGGTAAATCCGGCCTCCCCTGCCACAGCCCACAGGGGGTGTCAAAGGCTTTCGGGGGCGGGGGGAGAGGCGGCGTGGCCGGGATCATCGCGCTCGACGGGACCGAGGTCACGCTGTGCCGCACCGCGCGGGCGCGGCGGATGACGCTCAGGGTCGCGCGCCGGGACGGGTCGGTGACGCTGACGCTGCCGCCGGGCGTGCGCGAGGCCGAGGCGCTGGCCTTCCTCACCAGCCGCCGCGAGTGGCTGCGCGGGGCGCTGGCGACGGTCGCGCCGCCGACGGTGGCCGCGTTCGGCGCAGCGCTGCCGGTCGAGGGGCGGGCGCTGGTCCTGACCCCCGCCGCGGTGCGGCGCCCGGTCGCCGAGGGC
>NZ_JBHMQU010000003.1:0-5850 GCF_042435015.1 Paracoccus panacisoli
GGCGCGAGGCCCCGGCCGTGGCCCGCCCGCCGCGCCCGGTCGCGGCGACGAGCCTCGGCGGCGACAAGATCGCCGCGGGGGCCGCGGGGCCGGGCGACCGGGCCGCGGCGCTGCTGGCGGGGACGCGGCTGCACCTGCTGCTCGAACACCTGCCCGACCTCGACCCCGCCGACTGGCCCGACCGCGCGAGGACGCTGCTGGCCGGGACCGAGGACGGGCTGCCGACCGCGCCCGAGCTCGACGCGCTGCTGGCCGAGCTGGCCGAGATCCGCGGCGCCGAGGCGCTGGCCGGGCTCTTCGCCCCGCCACCCGGCGCCACGGTGCTGCGCGAGGTGGCGCTGTCGGCACCGCTGGCGGGCGGGCTGCGGCTCTCGGGCGCCATCGACCGGCTGATCGTCGCGCCGGACGGGATCACCGCCATCGACTACAAGTCGAATGCCGCGGTGCCCGCCGACGCCGCCGCGACGCCCGAGGGCTACCTGCGCCAGATGGCCGCCTATCGCCACGCGCTGCGGGCGATCTGGCCCGACCGGCGGGTGGAGACGGCGATCCTGTGGACCCGGACGCGGGCCTTGATGCCCCTGCCCGATGCGCTGCTCGACGCCGCCTGGGCGCGGGCGCTGGCCGAGCTGGCCCCCGACGCCGCGCCTTGACCCCGGGGGGCTGGCTTCATAGCTCTGGAACAACCGAACCCGCGCCATGAAGGAGACCCCGATGGCCACGATGAAAGCCTCCGACGCCGATTTCGACAGCGTCGTCCGTCAGTCCGACGTCCCCGTGATGGTGGACTTCTGGGCCGAATGGTGCGGCCCCTGCCGCCAGATCGGCCCCTCGCTGGAAGAACTCTCCGAGGAATATGCCGGCAAGATCAAGATCGTGAAGGTGAACGTGGACGAGAACCCGGACACGCCCGCGACGCTCGGCGTCCGCGGCATCCCGGCGCTCTTCATGTTCAAGGACGGCAAGGTCGTCTCGAACCGCATGGGCGCGGCGCCCAAGGCGGCGCTCAAGTCGTGGATCGACGAGAGCCTCTGACCGTCCCCGCGACGTGACAGGACGGCGCTGCCCCCCAGGCGGCGCCGTTTGTCGTTGCGGCCCCGTCAGGCCGGGATGCGCAGCGCCCCGGGCAGCTCGTCCACGCGGCGCGGGCGGTCGAAGTGATAGCCCTGCATCAACCGCACGCCGAGGCTGCGCAGGCAGTCGCGTTCGGCCTCGGTCTCGATCCCCTCGGCCACCACCGCCATGCCGAGGTCGCGGCACAGGTTGACGACATGGCGCAGCACGATGCGCGGGCGCGCGTCGCCGCAGGTCTCGATGAAGCCGCGCGACAGCTTGATGCCGTCGAAGTGGCCCGACCCGATGTGCGAGAGCACCGCGTATTCCGTGCCGAAATCGTCCAGCACCGTGCCGAACCCGTGCCGGCGCAGCCCGGCAAAGGCATCGCTGCCCGCGAGCTCGGCCATGTTCACGCTTTCCGTCAGCTCGAGCGTCAGCCGCTGCGGGGCGACGCCGTGGGCGCGGGCGATGGCCAGCGCCTCATCGGCGAAGCCCGGCACGGCGAGCTGACGGGCCGAGACGTTGAGGTTCACCCGCACCGACGGATCGAGCCGCGCCATCTCGGCGCAGGCGCGGGTCAGCACCCAGCGCCCCAGCTCGGTGATCATGCCGTTCTCTTCGGCCAGCCGGACGAACAGCGACGGCTCGATGCGGCCGAACTGGGGATGCTGCCAGCGGATCAGCGCCTCGTGCGAGACGGCGCGGCCGCTGTCGACATCGACGATGGGCTGGTATTCGAGGAAGAACTCGTCGTTGCGGCAGGCCGGGCCCATGGCGCTGAGCAGCCGGTCGCGCAGGTCAGATTCGGCCTGCATCTGCGGATCGTGGACCACCAGCGGCAGGCCCGCGGCCTTGGCCCGGCGCAGCGCGAGGTCGGCCTTGTGCAGCACCCGCGACACCGGGTCCGGCTCGTCCCAGTCGGCGTCGGCAAGGCCGGCGCTGACGGTCAGTGGGATGACCAGCTCGCCCACGCCCACCCCGGCCGACGCCGCCGCCTCGAGCGCCGCGCAGACGGCGCGCGCCTCGGCGCGGTCGGCGACGACGACGCAGAACTCGTCCCCGCCCATCCGGGCGCAGACGGAATGGGCGGGGGCGGCGGCGCCCAGCATCTGGGCCAGCCGCACGAGGAAGCGGTCGCCCTGCTGGTGGCCGTAAAGGTCGTTCACCGCCTTGAAGCGGTCCACGTCCAGCATCACCACCGTGGCGCTCGCCTGCTTGTCGCGCAGCCGCACGAGGTTCGCAGCGAGCGTCCGGCGATTGCCGAGGCCGGTCAGCGCGTCGTGTTCGGCGAGGTAGCGGGCCCGGTCGAGCGCGCGGCGCTGGTCGTGGATGTCCTCGAGCGTGCCGACCCACTCGGCCTCGAACCCGTCGGCGGCGGGCAGCAGCACGCCGCGGGCGCGGACCCAACGCCAGCGCCCCTCGCGGTCATGGACGCGGCAGTCGGTCTCGAGCCCGTCGGTCGGCTCGCGGCCGCGGAAGTCCAGCAGGCCGCGGTCCTCGGGGTGGACGCGGTCCAGAAAGCCGCGGTCGAGCGCGGATTCGTCGGGGCAGCCGGTCAGCTCGTGCCAGCCCGCGGCGGCGAGGACCCGGCCGGCGGGGTCGGACCGCCACATGACCAGCGCCCCCGCCCGCAACAGCGCGCCGTAACGCTCGCGGCTGCGGCGCAGCGCGCCCTCGGCCGAGACGTCGCCGGGCGCGCCCTCGGCGATGGCCACGCGGTCGAAGCGGTCGGCGGGCTCGGGCCAGAATGTCGTCATCGCGCTCACGCCTGAAAAAGCAATTCGATCGAAACAAGGGGCCGCGCAAACATCCGGCCGGACCGTGAAACCACAAGCGACATCAGGCCGCAGCGCGTGCCGAAAAATGCTCGGGCACCTTGGCCGCTGCGACCATGACCCCGAGCGTAGGCGGCCGCGCGATTTGGTTCCAGTTCGCCGGCACGGGATCGTGATTTTTCTTGCGCAGCGTGGGACGCCCGCCACAGGGTCGGGGCGGAGGACGCGGGAGGGAGAGGACAGCCGATGGACCACCTGCCGATGATCGCGGCCCTGTCCGAGCGCTTCGGCGACGGCCTGACGGCGGCGCTGATCGGGCTTGTCACCGGGGTGCTGTTCGGCGCCGCCGCCCAGCGGTCGGCCTTTTGCCTGCGCGCCGCGACGGTCGAGTTCGCCCGCCGGCAGATGGGGCCGCGGATGGCGGTGTGGCTCTTGTCGTTCTCGTCGGCGGCGGTTTGGGTGCAGGCGGCGGCGCTGAGCGGGCTCTTCGCGCCCAACGAGGCGCGGATGCTGGCTGTCACCGGCTCGATCAGCGGGGCGGTGCTGGGCGGGCTGATCTTCGGCGCCGGGATGGTGCTGTCGCGCGGTTGCCCGGGGCGGCTGCTGGTGCTGGCGGCGACGGGGAACCTGCGCTCGATCCTCTCGGGGCTCTTGTTCGCGGTGACGGCGCAGATGGCGCTGCACGGCTGGCTGGCCGGCGCGCGGGGCGAGATGGCCGCGTGGTGGGTGACGTCGGACGGGCGCAACGTGAACCTGCTCACCGCGCTGGGGCTGCCGCGCGGATCGGGGCTGGCGCTCGGGCTCGTGGTCGCGCTGCTGGCGCTCTACATCGCGCGGCGGAACCGGATCGGGCCGCGGCCGCTGATCTTCGGCGCGGGCGTGGGGGTGGTCGTGGCGCTGGGGTATTTCATGACCTACAGCCTCGCGCAGGTGGCCTTCGACCCGGTGTCGGTCAGTTCGGTGACCTTCACCGGCCCCTCGGCCAACACGCTGATGGCGATGCTGGCCCCGTTCGAGGGCTGGGGCTTCGACATCGGGCTGATCCCCGGCGTCTTCATCGGCTCGTTCGTGGCCGCCGCCATTGCGGGCGAGCTGCACTTCCAGACTTTCGAGAACGCCGGGCAGACGCGCCGCGCCATGCTGGGGGCGGTGATGATGGGGTTCGGCGGGATGCTGGCGGGCGGCTGCTCGATCGGCAACGGGATCAGCGGCAGCTCGATCTTCGCGCTCACCGCCTGGGTGGCGCTGCCGGCGATGTTCATCGGCGGGGCGCTGACCGACCTGCTGATCGACCAGCCGCGCGAGGGGGTGCGCCGCCCCGCGCGCCCGTAGCGTCGGCCGGCCTCAGCCGGGAAGGAAGCGGTAGGCGTCGCCGTCGTGCTCGACCCGGCCGAGGCCGCCGTCGGGCAGGTGATAGCCGAGGATGCGCCAGCCCTCGTCGGCCAGCCGGGCCAGCGTCGCCTTGCGCGTCTCGGCCGCCTGCGCCGGGTCGTGGTCGGTCGCGGCGCCGATGTCGGGGCGGGCGAAGCTTAGCGGCATGGTGATGAAATCGCCGGTGACGAACACCCCCTCGGCCGGGGTGCCGACGGCGAACGAGGTGTGGCCGGGCGTATGCCCCGGGGTCGCCACCGCGACGACACCGGGCAGCACCTCGGCCCCGGCCTCGAAGGTGGTGACGGCCTCGCCCAGCGCCTCGAGCCGGCGCGCGGCGCCGGCGGCAAAGCTCTGCTGGGCTTCGGGCAGCGCGGCGGGGGTGGCGGGGTCGGTCCAGAAGCCGTGCTCCTGCGCGCCCATCTGCATCCGCGCGGCGGGGAACAGCGGCTCGTCGAAGTCGTCGAGCACCCCCCACAGGTGATCGGGGTGGGCGTGGGTGAAGACCACGTCGGTCACGTCGTCGGGCGTCAGGTCCAGCGCCGACAGCGCCTCGGCCAGCTTGCCGGCGGTGGGCATGAAATCCGGCCCCGAACCCACGTCGAAGAGCACCACCCGCCCGTCGTGCCTGAGCAGCGTCACGTTGAGCGGGCTCTGCACCACGCCGCCGGGTGTCAGCCCGAACTGCGCGCCCAGCGCCGCGCGCTCGGCCTCGGGCAGCACCGCCAGCGTCATGTCGGCCGGCAGCTCGAGCCAGCCGTCCGACAGGCTGTCGATGCGCATCCCCCCGAACTCGGCCGTGGTCACCGCCCAGGCGCGGCGCAGCGGCAGGGCGGTCGTGCCCAGCGCCAGGGCGGCGCCGGTCAGAAGCAGTCGGCGGGTGATGCGCATCGGTCAGGCCTTTCTCGGTCGGGTCAGTCCATCTTGGGGGCGTCGGGGTTGTCGGCGTCCTCCGACCCGCCCGGCGTCACGTCGAGGTTCGCCGCGCGTTTGGTGATCTCGACGCTCTCCTTGCAGTTCTCCATGCAGGGCTGGCCGGTGAACTTGGGCAGCTCGGTCGTCTCGCGGTCGTCGACGACGAAGCCGTCGGCGTTCGGCATCACCACGCTGTCGAAGTTGTCGCGGTTGAGGACGAAATCCTGATCCACGATGCCGTTCGAGTAGAGGATGTAGGCGACGATCGCATAGGTCTGGTCCGCTTCGAGCGTCTGCGCCGAGCCGAACGGCATCGAGCGGTGCACATAGTCCCAGACGGTCGAGAGATGCGGCCAGTACGAGCCTACGGTCTTGACCGGGCGGTCGTGGGTCAGCGTGCCCTCGCCGCCCGCAAGCGCCGGCCAGTTGTCCACGCCCTCGGCGAACTCGCCGTGGCACGAGGCGCAGTGGTCCGAGAAGATCATCTCGCCATCGGCGGCCGAGCCCTGCCCCTCGGGCAGGCCCTGACCGTCGGGACGCACCGCGACCGACCACGCCGCGATCTCCTCGGGCAGGGCGAGGCGGCCGATGCGCGGCGCCTCGCCCGGCGCGGCAGCGGGGGTGGCGGCGGGGGCCGCAGCGGCCGGGGTTGCGGCATCAGGTGCTGCGGCGGCAGGGGCAGCGGCCGCCGGACCCGCCTCACTCGGTGCGGCCGCGGCTGCCGGGGCGGCGG
>NZ_JBHMQU010000003.1:5998-39573 GCF_042435015.1 Paracoccus panacisoli
GGGGCGGCGGGGGCCGCGTCAGCAGGAGCAGCGGCAGGGGCCGCGTCGCTCGGCGGGGCCGCGGCTGCCGGGGCCACCTCGCTCGGCGCGGGGGCGGCGGCGGGGGTCTGGGCGAAGGCCGGGGCGATCAGCCCGGCAGCGAGCGCGGCGCCCAGAAGAACCTCAGGAAATCTCGACATTTTCCACCTTCCCATCCGCGGCGACGTGCCAGGTCTGGATGCCGTTGTTGTGATAGACCGAGCGCAGCCCGCGGATCTCGCGCAGCGCGTCCTTGGTCGGCTGGACGTAGCCGGTCGCGTCAATGCAGCGCGACTGGATCAGCATCTCGGACCCGTCCCACTCGTGATCGAGGTAGAAGCGGTGCAGCGACAGCGGGTTGGCGTTCGGCACCAGCCGCGCCTCGCGCCAGCTCTTGCCACCGTCGAGCGTCACGTCCACCCGCGTGATCGCACCGCGGCCCGACCAGGCGAGGCCGGTGATGACCAGCGGCCCCTTGCCGTGGGTGATCGGCGCCTGCGGGCTGGGCGAGGTCACGACGGACTTGGCATCCATCACCCAGGTCCACTTGCGCGAGGTGCCGTCGGCCAGCGTGTCGGTGTATTTCGACGTCTCCTCGCGGCTTTCCCACGGCTGGTCGCCGAGCTCGATCCGGCGCAGCCACTTGATCCACATATTGCCTTCCCACCCCGGCACGACGAGCCGGACGGGATAGCCATGTTCCTTGCGCAGCGCCTCGCCATTGGCCTTGAAGGCCACCAGCACGTCGTCGAGCATCTTTTCCAGCGGGAAGCTGCGGGCGTTCGAGGACGCATCGGCGCCCTCGGCCAGCACCCACTTGGCCTCGGGCTTCACCCCCGCCTCTTCGAGCAGCAGGCGCAGCGGCACGCCCGTGTATTCCATGTTGTGGATCATGCCGTGGGTGTATTGCGCGCCGTTCAGTTGCGCGCCGCCCCACTCCATCCCGCTGTTGGCGGCACATTCGAGGAAGCAGGTGACGTTCTGGCGCGGGAAGCGCTCGAGGTCGTCGTAGGTGAAGACCAGCGGACGCTCGACCAGGCCGTTGATCATCAGCCGGTAGTCGGGCTTCGACAGCTCGATGGCGCCCGAGTGGTGACGCTCGAAGGCGCAGCCGGCCGGGGTGATGGTGCCGTCGAGCGCGTGGATCGGGGTGAAGTTGATCGACGAGATCACGTCGGCCGTCAGCCACGAGACGGTGCGGCGGATGACGTCATCCTCGAAATGGATCGGCATCCCGTAGGGGTGCGCGTCCACCCCGTCGCCGAACCCCGAGGCCCAGTGCTGCACCTCGGTGATGAGCGGGTCGGGCCCGCCCTCGGCCCGCGCCGCGGCGGGGACGAACGAGGTCGCGGCCAGCCCCGCGCCCGAGGCGAGGGTGGTGGTCAGGAAGCGCCGCCGGGAGGCAGAGGTCGCGGTGGTATCGTGGGTCATTCGGAT
Organism: Paracoccus panacisoli; assembly: GCF_042435015.1. Lineage (NCBI taxonomy): Bacteria > Pseudomonadati > Pseudomonadota > Alphaproteobacteria > Rhodobacterales > Paracoccaceae > Paracoccus > Paracoccus panacisoli. The sequence goes on from NZ_JBHMQU010000003.1 coordinate 7,454, forward strand.
CACCCTCCTGTCACGGTGACGGTGGTGCGCGGGTCCACCCGCACGGTGCCGGTCTTGCGGATATGGGCCTCGATCACGTCCCAGATCTGCGGACCCTCGGTGCCTTCGTTGACGCTCGCCCAACCGCCGACCGTGTAGCTCTTGGCGGGGTCGATCGCCTCGCCCGTGTCGGTCAGGGTCAGGGCCGAGATCCGCTCGCCCATCGGCTTGGCGATGTCGATGGCGTAGCTGAGGCCCCCCACCCGCACCATGTCGCCGCCCTGCTGATAGTAGGGATCGGGGTTGAAGATGTTGTCGGCCACGTCCTCAAGCACGGTCTTGAGCATCTCGCCCGACATCTCGTTGCGATAGACCTGGCCGTAGGTCATCGAGCAGGCGTTGTGGATGTCCTCGCGGGTGATGTCGTCGCCGGGGATCAGCGACGGTCCCCAGCGCACCCCGGGCGACAGCGCGATCTGGGCGTCACGCTCGGACCGGATGGCGTCGCAGATCAGGTCGTCCCAGGTGCCGTTGAAGTTGCCGCGGCGGTAGAGCAGGCTTTCGGTCTTGGCCACCACCTCCTCCAGCTCGGCCTTGAAGGGCGCGCGCTCGGTCTCGATCAGGCTCGCCATCTCGGCGTCGGGGGTGATGACGTCCGAGAAGATCGGGATCAGCTTGTGGCGGAAGCCCATCATCCGCCCGTCGCGCACGTCCAGATCGACGCGGCTGACGAACTTGCCGTTCGACCCCGAGGCGATCAGGATCGTCTCGCCCACCAGCACCGGCTCGGGCATCGCGTCGTGGGTGTGGCCGGTCAGGATCACGTCGATGCCCTTTACCCGGCCGGCCATCTTGTGATCGACGTCGAAGCCGTTGTGCGAGAGGCAGACGACCAGATCGACCTTTTCGGTCCCGCGCAGCTCGTCCACGACGGCCTGCATCCGCTCTTCGCGGATGCCGAAGCTGTAGTCGGGGAACATCCACTTGGGGTTGGCGATCGGCATGTAGGGGAAGGCCTGGCCGATCACGCCGACCCGGACGCCGGCCTTCTCGATGATCGTGTAGGGGTCGAAGGCGGGCTCGTCCCATTCCACGTCGAAGATGTTGGCGCCGAGGAAGGGGAAGGGCAGCGCGTCCACGATCTCCTTCACGCGGTCCTGGCCGAAGGTCCATTCCCAGTGGCTGGTCATCCCCTCGACGCCGAGCGCGTTCATGACATTGACCATGTCCTGGCCCTTGGTCCTGAGCGAGGTCATCGACCCGTGCCATGTGTCGCCGCCGTCGAGCAGGATCGAGTCCGGTCGCGCGGCGCGGATCGCCTTGACCACCGTGGCGACCCGGTCCATGCCGCCCATCCGCCCGTAGGTCCGGGCCAGCGCGGCGAAATCCTCGTGCGTCAGCGCATAGGCGTCGGGTGAGCCGGGGGCGATGCCGAACATCTCGAGAAACGCCTTGCCGGTGACGTGCGGCGGGCGGCCGGCAGCCTCGCCCACGCCGATGTTCACCTCGGGCTCGCGGAACCAGATCGGCTTGAGCTGGGCGTGAATGTCGGTGACGTGGATCAGGGTCAGGTTGCCGAAATCCTCGAACTCCAGCAGCCTGTCCTGCGTCAGCGCCTGCTGCGCGGCCAGCCGGCCCCAGTTGCCGTGGCCGCTGAGGCCCCAGAGCGCCGAGGTGGCGAGCGCGGCCTGCAGGAACTCTCGCTTGGTGATCATGGGTCATGCTCCGTCATGGCCGCGCGCGCGGGGCGTGCGGCCGTGGGGTTGATGGCCGCGGGGTGCAGGGCCACCCCGCCGCGCGCGTCCGAAATGGGCTGCGTCCGTCAGTGACGGACCGACACGCCCTCGACCGGCAGGCCTGCGCCGCGCGAGGCGACATAGAGCTCGAGCGCCCGGAACTCGGGCGAGCCGGCGGCAAAGGTCTCGGCCCGCGTGTCGCGCACGCAGCCGACGAAGCGCTGGTGGATCGAGACCATGCCGGCGTCCTTGAGCCGGTAGGTCGGGAAGCCGTTGATCTGGCCCTGCGACAGGTGGTCGGCGCGGATCATGTCGCCGGCGTGCTGCTCATGGCAGTTGGCGCAGGCAAGCTCGAGCTGGCCGTAGCGGGTGTAGTAGATCTCCTTGCCCTTCTCCCAGTAGCTCTGGGCCGGGCCGTCGGTCTTGACCGCCACCGGCATCCCGCGCGACTGCATCGAGATCGCCGCGGTCATGTTCTTCATCTCCTGGCTGTTCCACTTCCACTCGTCGGCGCCCATGCGGGTGGTGCGGCAGTTGTTGACGAAGTTCTCGAGCGACCAGAGGTCGTCGCCCTTTTCGTTCATCTTCGGCATCGCGGCGCGCACGCCCTTCATCGACTCGATGCCGTTGTGACAGTTGGCGCAGGACTTGCCTTGGGTGCCCTCGACGGCATCCCAGGCCGCAAGGCCACTGTCCACGAACACCATGCCGGGGTTCGAGAAGTCGTCGGACTGCATCGCCCGCGTGTCAGGGTCGCGGTAGGCGTGGCCCGAGATCACCTCGGGGAAGGTGTCCTTGAGAAACTCGGGCGCCGGCGCCCTGAGCGGCAGCACGACCTCGCCGCCGTTGATCGACAGCTCCTTGTCCTCGATCGGGTCGGCCTGCGCCGCCGCCGTCGAGAGAATCACCGCGGCGAGCGCGGCAGCGGCGAATTTCCTGGTCATGACGTTCCCCCTGTCGATGGTCTGGCTGCTGCCGGTGTCCGGCGCTTGGCTTTGTGGGCGGGGCCGCGGGTGGCCGCGGCCCGCGCAGGTCAGGCGACCTCGATCGACTGCTTCTCCTCGTAGACCGAGCCGTCGTCGTCGTGCCAGGTGAAGGTGAACTCGCCCGATTTCTCGACCTTCACGTCGAATTCGAAATACGGGTTGGTCGAGATCGCCGGCTCCATCTTCACGTCGATGACGTTCTCGCCGGCGAAATCCACCACGAAGCGGTTGATGATCTCGCGCGGGATGAGCTTGCCGTCGGCATCCTTGCGCTGCCCGGATTCCATCGGGTGGCTGATGAGGGTCTTGAGGTTGATGACCTCGCCGGGCTTCGCGGTCTTGGGCACGCGCACCCGCGGTCTGACGTCCTTGGCCATGTTCTTCTCCTGTAATTCCTGGATCGGGGCGGGCGGTCAGCCGCCGCAGCCGCCGATCGTGACCTTCACGTTCGACTTGGCCTGGGCGAAGTTGCCGTCGGCCAGCTTGGCGATGGCCACCACGTCCTGGGTCTTGGCCAGCCGGATGCGGGTGGCGAGGGCGTGCTTGCCGGCGGCGGGGCCGAAGCTGGCCACCATGACGCCCGGCGTCGGGTTGCCGGTGGCAAGCATCAGGATCTCGGTCGCGCCCTCGGCCTCGACCGAGACGGGGACGGTGTTGCCGTTCTCGGCGATCTCGGGGGCGGTCAGGCGGATGCCCTCGGTCCCCGGCTCCTTCCCGCCGGTGAACTCGGCGATCCATTCATCGACGGTCTTGACCGCGGCCGGCTCGGCCGGGGCGGCGGCGGCCGCGTCGGCGGCGGGCGCGGGGGCGGCGGCCTGGGCGAGGGCCTGTCCGGCCCCGGCGAGGCCGAAGCCGGCGGCGCCGAGGATCAGCGCCTTGCGTCGATTCAATTCCATGCGTCAGTCTCCTTCAGGTCGGGCGCGGGGGCGGCGTGCACGGCCGGCCTGCGCCTGGCGATCACTTGAGCGTCATCAGATAGGCCACCACATCCTCGATCTGCTGGGCGTCGAGGATCGGCGGCAGCGGCCCCTCGGGCGCCTTGCCGGTGTAGGCGGCGCCGGGGCGGACATAGCCTTCGGTCTTGTAGAACGAGGGCATCATCGAGTCCGGGAAGGTCTGCTTGGCGTCCATGACGATGCCGCGCAGATGCGCCTCGTCATAGCGCTCGGCCGCGCCGCCGAGCGAGGGGCCGATGTTGCCCTGGAAATCGACCTCGGGCATCGAGGGGATCTCGTGGCAGGCCACACAGTTGCCCAGCGAGTTCGTCGACATGATCTTGTAGCCCGACTCGACGTTGCCGGGTGTCCCGGTCAGCGACTGCGCCACCGAGCCGTGGTCGTACTGGACCGACGAGGGGGCGGGCGCCTCGGCCGCGAGGGACGGGCCTGCGGCGAGCATCCCGGCCACCGCGAGGGTAAGCGCAGACCCCACGCGCGACACCGGATCGCCGGCCGGACCAGAGCCGATTCGGCAGACGTTTCCTGTGACAAATCGTAGCATGCGGCTCCTCCCCTAGGCGCTGGCTAGGGGAATCATATGCAAGTTTCGCGACGTGACGCAAACGAAACTATGATCGGCGCGAGAATTCTTGCGACGATTTGTCCGGGTCGTCAGGGGCAGGACGGAATTTTTCCTGCCCTCGCAGGGTTTCCCGGAAATCGAGGCGGGGCAGAGGCCAGCGCGCCCCCTGCCCCGCCCCTCGTCACCAGACGAAATCGGTATGGTCGAGCGTATTGGCGCGCGTCCACTCGATGACCAGCGAATGCCCGTTCATCTGGAACAGCGTGTGGTTCCCCGATTGCGTCAGCCGGGCCGAAACATCGGCCCAGCGATCGAGCCCGGCGAACCCGCTGAGGTCGATCACGTCGGCCGACCGGTCGAAATTGCGGATCCGGTCGGCGCCCGAGGAAAACACAAAACGATCCGCGCCGATTCCCCCACGCAGCAGGTCATTGCCGGCTCCGCCATCGAGCAGGTCTGTGCCGCCCTGCGCCGCGAGGTCGTCGTTGCCGTCACCGCCGTAGATTCGGTCGTTGCCCGATCCTCCGATCAGGATGTCGTGGCCTGCCCCGCCCTGCATCGTGTCGTGGCCGTCGTCGCCGAACAGCCGGTCGCCGCCCTCGCCCCCCGAGAGATTGTCGTTGCCACCGCGCCCGGCCATCGAGTCCGACCCCGCGGCCCCGATCACCGTGTCGTTTCCGCTGCCCCCGGTGATCACGTCGTTGCCCGATCCGCCGTCGAGCAGGTTCGCGCCCCCCTCGTCGCTCAACTGGTCGTCCCCGAACTCACCACGCAGCTGGTCATTGCCTGCACCGCCGTTCATCCGGTCGTTGCCGGCCCCACCACGCAGTTCGTCATCACCAGCCCCGCCGATCAGCAGATCGTTGCCGTCCCCGCCGTTCAGCCGGTCGGCGCCACCCTGCCCTTCGAGGCTGTCGTTGCCCGCCCGGCCCTCGATCAGATCGCCACCTTCGCCGCCGATCAGGCGGTTGGCGACCGTGTTGCCCAGCAGGGTATCGTTTCCGGTCCCGCCTGTTGCATGCTCGATCACAGTTCCGGGGACGATGTGCATGTTTCCGATCCCGCCGAGCACGTTGGACAGTGCGCCGGGGTTGAGGTCGATCCGCTGTGCCGCGCCGGAACCGGCAAAGTTGGCGTGATCCGTCCCGCCATCGTCCACGACAAGAAAAGTCACCCGACCACCCAGCCGGGCGGCTTGATCAAGAGATCCTCCCGCCGTCGAGCCGAAACCGTAGGTCGTATTGCCAAGGTGCATCTCCGGCGCGCCGTACATCGTATCGAGCGCAAGGAAGTCGGCCAGCATCGGCGTGAGGTTATACGCCTTCGTGGCGTCGATCACCGTGTTCTCGACCTGGTCGAAATACGACATGATGGTCAGCTGCCAGCTGTCGTTGGCGATGGCCGAATCCGGGAAGTTCCGGATGGTCCCGTAATCCTGCGGATGCCCCAGTCCCAGCGCGTGCAGCGTTTCGTGCACATAGGTCCGGAACGCGAAGCTGCCGTAGCCGTCACCCGGGCCCACCCGTTCGGACCCGATGCGGATCACGGCCGAATTGATCGTGGTGCCGGTCGCACTCGTCTGCGTGTTCGCACGGCTGCCGTCGTTCAGATAGGTGATCGTCGCCCGTCCCGTCGTCTCGACGAAGCGCAGCCCGGTCATCGCCGCGACCTCGGCCATGGCATTGCGCGCCAGGCCCTTCTCCTGCGCAGTCAGGTCCGTGAGATTCACCGAAACCGCCTCGTCGGCGGTGCGCCGGATGGTGCGGGTGACACCGTCGCCGTAGGCGCTGGTCATCAGGGTCCGGGCAAGCTGCTCGGGCGTATAGGTTTGCATGAAACAGTCGTCCTGCTGTGGGGGATCGTGAAAGACGTCACCCCAAACGCTAGCACAGCCGTGCGTCTCGCCCAAAGGTAGAATGCGGCGCATTAGATCGATCCGTCTCCGCAGGAATAGGTCAGGCTTTCAGCTTTCTCGGAACCGAGCTAAGACCGAACACATAGTGATCAGGAGATGTGATGCGCCGACTGCCCGCCGCGCCCGACTGGATGCGCAGCTACGACCGCGCGACGCTGGCCGATGACGCGCTCGCGGCGCTGATCGTCACGCTGATGCTGATCCCGCAGTCGCTGGCCTATGCGATCCTGGCCGGGCTGCCGCCGCAGGCGGGGATCTATGCCTCGATCGTGCCGATCCTGCTCTACGCGCTGCTGGGCAGCTCGCGGGTGCTCGCGGTCGGGCCGGTCGCGGTGATCTCGCTCATGACGGCGTCGGCGGTGGGCGGGGTGGCGGCACAGGGGACGGCCGACTATGCGGCGGCGGCGCTGACGCTCGCGCTGCTTTCTGGGGTGATCCTGCTGGCGCTCGGGGTTCTGCGGCTCGGGATGCTGGCCAACTTCCTCAGCCATCCGGTGATCTCGGGGTTCATCACCGCCTCGGGGATTCTGATCGCGGTCAGCCAGCTCAAGGACCTGCTCGGGGTGCCGTCGGGCGGCCACACCCTGCCCGAGATGCTCGCCGCGCTGGTGCGCGGGCTGGGTGCCGCGAACCCGTGGACGGCGGTCATCGGGCTCACGGCGGTCGGGTTCCTGGTCTGGGTGAGGCGGTCGATGAAGCGGACGCTGATCGCCCGCGGGGTGCGGCCGCGGCTGGCCGACATGGCCACCAAGGCGGGGCCGGTGGCGGCGGTCGTCGTCTCGACGCTCGCGGTGACGCTCTTCGGGCTGGACGCGCGCGGGGTCGCGGTGGTGGGCGACGTGCCGCGTGGGCTGCCGCCGCTGACGACCCCGCCGCTGACGCTCGAGCTGATCCGCGCGCTGTTCCTGCCGGCGGTGCTGATCTCGATCATCGGCTTTGTCGAATCGATCTCGGTGGCCGAGACCCTCGCCGCGCGCCGCCGCCAGCGCATCGCGCCGAACCGCGAGCTGATCGCGCTCGGCGCCGCCAACATCGGCGCGGCGTTCAGCGGCGGCTATCCGGTCACCGGCGGCTTCGCCCGCTCGGTGGTGAACGCCGACGCCGGGGCCCGGACCCAGGCGGCAGGCGCGATGACGGCTGAGGCGCTGGCGCTGTCGGCGCTGCTGCTGACCCCGCTCGTCCACGACCTGCCGCGGGCGACGCTGGCCGCGACGATCATCGTCGCGGTGCTGAGCCTCGTGGACCTCTCGATCCTGCGCAAGACGTGGCGCTATGCCCGCAGCGACTTCGTCGCCGTGGCCGCGACCATCGTGCTGACGCTGCTGCTGGGGGTTGAGACGGGGGTGGCCTCGGGGGTGGTGCTCTCGATCCTCTTGCACCTCTACAAGACCTCGCGCCCGCACGTGGCCGAGGTCGGGCTGATGCCGGGGACCGAGCATTTCCGCAACATCGACCGCCACGCGGTGGCCACCCAGCCGCACATCCTGAGCCTGCGGATCGACGAGAGCCTCTATTTCGTCAACGCCCGCTTCCTCGAAGAGATGATCCTGCACCGCCTCGATCGCCGGCCCGAGGTGACCGACGTGGTGCTGATCTGCTCGGCCGTGAACGCCATCGACTTCTCGGCGCTCGAGACGCTGGAGGAGGTGAACCGGCAGCTCGCCGAGCGGGGGGTGCGGCTGCATCTCTCCGAGATCAAGGGGCCGGTGATGGACCGGCTGGCGCGCACCCGGCTGCTGCGCGAGTTGAGCGGCAAGGTCTATCTGTCGCAGCATCAGGCGTGGACGGACCTCACCCACGGCCGAAAGTGAATGACGAATTAATGCACTAGCTCTGCTAACCGAATCTCAAGGGTTAGCGCCTAGCCTTCAAGGCAGCGCGATTCGTTTGAGGTTCCCATGTCCACCCAGGCCTTCACCCACCCCGACCTCACCCAGGCCATGACGGCCATCGAAGCGGTGCAGTCGGTGATCTGCTTCACCGCCGAGGGCATCATCACGGCGGTCAATGACAACTACCTGCGGCTTTCGGGCTATGAGCGAGCCGAGCTGATCGGCCAGCCGCTGTCCCGGATGATCGACCCCCGCGACATGCAGAGCGCCATGCAGGCCGATTTCTGGTCCCAGATCCGCGCCGGCATCCCGCAGAAAGGAGAGTACCGCCGCATCACCAAGTCCGGCGAACCCTTCTGGATCGCTGCGGTCTGCACGCCGATCAGGGACGAGCGCGGCATCGTCACGCACGTGGCGGCCTTCGGCACCGACATCACCGCCGCCAAGCGCGAGGCGGATCTTTCGACCGCCAAGTTCCAGGCCCTCAGCCGCACCCAGGCGGTGATCGAGTTCACCCCCAGTGGCGACATCCTCGACGCGAACGAGAACTTCCTCGCCGCGCTCGGCTATCGGCTCAGCGACATCAAGGGCCGCCACCACCGGATGTTCATGCCGCCGGCCGACGCCAACCGGCCCGAATACCGCGACTTCTGGGACAAGCTGGCCAGCGGCGGCTCGCACAGCGGCGAGTTCCGGCGGGTGCGCAGCGACGGCACCGACATCTGGATCCTCGGCAGCTACGTCGCGGTGATGGACACCAACGGCAAGGTCGCCTCGGTCATCAAGATGGCCCTCGACGTGACCGAGCGGAAGATCTTCATGAACGAGCTCATCGCCGGGATGGGCCATGTGAAGGAGGGCAACCTGACCCACAGGGTCAGCGTCGCGGCGGGCAGCACCTTCCGGCCGGTCGCCGACATGTTCAACGAGACCACGACCGAGCTCGAGGACATGATCTCCGAGGTGCGCAACCGGGCCGGGGTGATGAACGACGAGGCGGTGCAGATCGCCCGCGGCGCCGGCGATCTGGCGCGACGCGGCGAGACCCAGGCCGCCTCGCTCGAGCAGACTGCGGCGGCGGTCGAGGAGATCTCGGGCAACATCACCATGACCAGCCAGTCCGCGCAGCAGGCCGACGCCGCCGCCCGCGAGGCCCTCGCGGTGGTGCTCAAGGGGGCGGCCGTGGTGTCCGACGCCATCGCCGCGATTGAGCGGATCGACGAGCACACCAAGCAGATGGGCGAGTTCACCCGCGTCATCGAGGGCTTCGCCTTCCAGACCAACCTGCTGTCGATCAACGCGGCGGTCGAGGCGGCGCGGGCAGGTGAGGTCGGGCGCGGCTTTGCCGTCGTCGCCAACGAGGTCCGCAACCTCGCGCAGCAGTCGGCCAAGGCCTCTCAGAACATCGCCGACCTGATCGGCAAGAGCGAGACCGAGGTGAAGGCCGGGGTGCGGCTGGCGCGTGACGCGGGCGTGTCGCTGAACCAGATCCAGACCGCGGTCGGCGGGGTGGTCGAGAACATCACCGGCATCGCCCATGCGACCTCCGAGCAGTCGACCGGGGTGCGCGAGGTCTCGTCGGCGCTCGCCCAGCTCGACAGCGTGAACCAGGCGAACCTCTCGATGTCCGAGCAATATGCGGCCGCGGCTGCGGCGCTCTCGTCGCAGGTCGAAGAGCTGGGGCGGATGATGGACCGCTTCCACACCGCGGTGGACGTCCCGGCCAAGGGCGCGGTCCGGCGCGTCGCCTGAGACGTGTGGCCTGACACTATGCCGCCGGGGCCTGTCCAGGCCCCGGCCTTCCACTTGACGACGGTGGCGCCGCTCAGCCCTCGCGCGGCCCCAAGGACCGCGCGGGGGCCGTCACCCGCGCAGGGTGCCGCCGGTGGCTTTGGCGACCTTCTCGACGATGCGGGCCGAGACGGCCTCGAGGTCGGCTTCGGTCAGCGTCCGGTCCCGCGGTTGCAGGCGGGCGGTGATCGCCACCGATTTCTTGCCCGGCCCCATCTGCGCCTCGGCGCGCTCGCCGCGGAACTCGTCGAAGACCGCGACCCGGGAGATCAGTGCCTTGTCGGCCCCCTGCGCCGCGTTGACGATCGTCGCAGCCTCGACCCGCTCGTCCACCACGAAGGCGAAGTCGCGGTCCACCGGCTGCAGGTCGCTCGCACCCAAGGCCGGGCGGGTGGGGGCGCGGGTCTTCGGCAGCGGCACGTTCGCGAGCTGCACGGTGAACGCAACCGCCGGCCCCTTGAGGTCGAACTGGCGCAGCACCCGCGGGTGCAGCTCGCCGAAGGTCGCCAGCCGGTTGGGGCCAAGCTGGATGTTGCCCGCGCGGCCGGGGTGCCACCAGCCGTCGAGCTTGCGGTCGATCTGCGCCCGCGCTGGCGCGCCGACGGCGGCGAGGATCGCCTCGGCGTCGGTCTTGGCATCGAAGGCGTCGACCGGGCGGCGGCTGCCGAAGGGATCGCGCGGGGCGCTCGCCCCGACCAGAAGGCCGGAGAGCTGCACCGCCTGCTCGCCCGGCTCGCCGCCCGAGAACACCGGGCCGATCTCGAACAGCGAAAGGTCCATGAACCCGCGCGCCTGGTTGCGCGCCGCGGCCGCCAGCAGCCCGGGCAGCAGGTCGGGGCGCAGATGGGTCATTTCCGAGCTGATCGGGTTCTCGATCCGCACCGCCGCCTCGCCGCCGCCGAACAGCCGTGCGGCGCCTTCGTCGATGAAGCTGTAGGTCACGCACTCGTTGTAGCCGAGCGCCGCCGCGGTCCGCCGCGCCGCACCTTCCCGGCGCTGGAGCGGCGTCAGCACCGGCTGCGGCACCCCGGCGCGCGGACGCGGCAGCGGCTGGCCCTCGAGCCGGCTGAGCGAGGCGATGCGGGCGATCTCTTCGACCAGATCGGCCTCGCCCTGCACGTCCGGGCGCCACGAGGGCACCGACGCCATGTCGCCGTCGAGCACGAACCCGAGCGATTCCAGCGTCCTGCGCTGCTCGTCCTCGGGGATGTCCATCCCCACCAGCCGCTGCGTCCGCGCCGGGTCAAGCCGGTAGGCGCGGGCGGTGTCGGGGGCGGCGCCGGCCTCGACCACGTGGCCCGGCTCGCCGCCGCAGAGGTCGAGGATCAGTTGCGTCGCCAGCTCAAGCCCGTCGCGGGTGAAGGCCGGGTCCACCCCGCGCTCGAAGCGGTAGCGGGCGTCCGAGTTGATGCGCAGCGCCCGCCCGGTCGCCGCGATCCCGATCGGCTGCCAGTAGGCGCTTTCGAGGAACACGTCCGTCGTCGCCTCGGTCACGCCCGAGGCCTCGCCGCCCATGATCCCGGCAAGGCTTTCGGGCCCGTGGTCGTCCGCGATGACCAGATCGCCCGCGCGCAGCGCGTAGGTTTTGCCGTCGAGCGCGAGCAGGCTCTCGCCCTCGGCCGCGCCGCGCACCACCAGATCGCCCGCGACCTTGCCCGCGTCGAAGACGTGCAGCGGGCGGTTGAGGTCGAAGGTAAAGAGGTTGGTGATGTCCACCAGCGCCGAAATCGGCCGCAGCCCGATGGCGCGCAGCCGCTGCTGCAGCCAGGCGGGCGAGGGGCCGTTGGTCACGCCGCGGATCAGCCGGCCGGTGAAATGCGGCGCCCGCTCGGCGACGTCCGCGGCGATGCGGACCCGCGGGGCGCTGTGGAAGCGGCCTTCGACCGGTGTCACCGACAGCGGCTTCAACGTCCCCAGCCCGCGCGCCGCGAGGTCGCGGGCGACGCCGCGGATGCCCAGCGCGTCGGGGCGGTTGGGGGTGATCTTGATCTCGATCACCGGGTCGATCTTTTCGGGCGCGTTGGCGGCCAGCCAGTCGGTGAAGCGGTCCCCGACCTCGCCCGAGGGCAGCTCGATGATGCCGTCGTGCTCGTCGCTGAGTTCCAGCTCGCGTTCCGAGGCCATCATCCCGTGGCTCTCGACGCCGCGGATCTTTCCGACGCCCAGCGTGGTGTCGATCCCGGGCACGTAGTCGCCGGGCTTGGCGAGCACGACGGTGATCCCCGCCCGCGCATTCGGCGCGCCGCAGACGATCTGCTTTTCGCCCTCGTCGGTCATCACCCGGCAGACCCGCAGCCGGTCGGCGTCGGGGTGCTGTTCGGCGTGGGTGACCTTGGCCAGCGTGAAAGGGGTCAGGCGGGCGGCGGGATCGTGGATGTCCTCGACCTCGAGCCCGAGGTCGGTCAGGGCATCGGCGATCTCGGCGACGGAGGCCGTGGTGTCGAGATGGTCACGGAGCCAGGAGAGGGTGAGTTTCATTTTTTCTTTATGCTCCTGACCGCGTATCCGTTTTTGCCGATTTCGCCTGTTCGTATATTTCTACGTAGTCAACTTTAGCCTCACGATAGCCACGAGAGAACGCCAACCCGGAAATTACCCCAAAGATGCCGCCTACTATAGTCGCTAGAAAATATATATAGACTGAAAATGGCCGAGCTTGCCCAATCTGCTGCGGAATGAGGTCAACCCGCTTAACCGGCGCGCTTCCGGAGAGAACATTTTCAAGGATTGCAGAAGAACCACCCCAAACCACGATCTCTACCACCTCCGCTTGCTCCAATGGCCGCACGGCAATAGAAAATCGTCCGGTCCTGTCTAGTTGATCTAATTTTTCGCCGGGAGGCGGCAGGAAAGTAGCGGGAACAGTGTGCTCTAACGGTGGCTGCGAAACGACGATCTGAATCGGTCCGGATGGTGCCGACCCATTGTTTTTCAGGTAGATTGTAAAATTTTCGCCGCTTTGTTCGGCGAATTTCAATGACTCCGGAATAACAGGATTTTCTTTCGTCGCAAATACGACCTCTGACTTCGGAGAGAATGGCCCTGGAACTCCTGCGAACAACCATACGATAAAGCCGCCAACTATCGCGCCAACGATTGCACCCCTCACCGCGACAACCCCCCGCTCACCGAAGGCACATCCCCCGCCGCAAACCCATAGTGCCGCAGCCACCGCAGATCGCTCTCAAAGAACGCCCGCAGGTCGGGAATCCCGTATTTCAGCATCGCGATCCGGTCGATCCCCATGCCGAAGGCGAACCCCTGCCACTCGGCCGGGTCCACCCCCGCCGCGGCCAGCACCTTGGGGTGCACCATCCCCGACCCGAGGATCTCGAGCCACGAGTCCCCCTCGCCGATCTTCAGCACCCCGCCGGACCAGTCGCAGCGGATGTCGACCTCGGCCGAGGGCTCGGTGAAGGGGAAATGCGAGGCGCGGAAGCGCAGCTCGACCGAGGGCACCTCGAAGAACGCGCGGCAGAACTCCTCCAGCGTCCATTTCAGGTTCGCCATCGAGATGTCGCGGCCGATCGCCAGCCCCTCGACCTGATGGAACATCGGCGTGTGGGTCTGGTCCATGTCCATGCGATAGACGCGACCCGGCGCGATCACCCGGATCGGCGCCCCCTGCGCCTGCATCGCCCGGATCTGCACGGGCGAAGTGTGGGTGCGCAGGACGTGCGGCGGGCGGGTATCGCCCTCGGCGCGGGCCATGAAGAAAGTGTCGTGCTCTTGCCGGGCGGGATGCTCGGGCGGGATGTTCAGCGCGTCGAAGTTGAACCAGTCGCTTTCCACCTGCGGCCCCTCGGCCACGGCAAAGCCCATGTCGGCGAAGATCGCCGTCACCTCGTCCATCACCTGGCTGACCGGGTGGATCGTCCCCGCGGGCCGGGGGCGGCCGGGCAGGGTCACGTCCAGCCACTCACCCGCCAGCCGCGCGTCCAGCGCCGCATCCTCGAGCGCCGTCTTGCGGGCGCGCAGGGCGGCGTCGATCTCGTCCTTCACACGGTTCAGCGCCGCGCCGCGGGTCTGCCGCTCCTCCGGGGTCATCCGGCCCAGCTCGCGCATCATCAGCGCGACCTCGCCCTTCTTGCCCAGCGCGGCAAGCCGCACCTCCTCGAGCGCCGGAGCGTCCGGGGCCTCGGCCACGCGGGAAAGCCAGCTTGCGCGCAGGGCGTCGGGATCGAGGGTCATGGCGGTCTCCGTGAATGCGGGCGCGGTCTAGCACGGTGGCGCGGGCCGGGAAAGCCGGGGCCGCACCGGCTCAGGGGGCAAAGATCAGCGCGATATAGGCGGCGAAGATGACCAGGTGCACCGCCCCGTGCAGGACGTTGGTGCGGCGCGCGCCGAAAGTCTGGATCGCGGCCAGCAGCGACAGCGCCAGCACCACCTGCTGCGCGGGCGGCAGGCCCAGCACCACCGCCTGCCCGGTGAAGACCCCGATGGCGAGCACCGCGGGCACCGTCATCCCGATGGTCGAGAGCGCCGCACCCAGCAGCAGGTTCACCGCGCGCTGCAGGCGGTTCCGCAGCGCCGCGCGGACCGCGCTCAACCCCTCGGCGGCCAGCACGATGGTCGCGATCACCACACCGCCCAGCGCCGAGGGCAGGCCGACCGCGCCGATGCCGTGATCGACGAGCTTCGCCAGCGGCTTCGACAGAAGCACGATGGGGATCAGCGTCGCCAGCAGCAGCCCGACATGGACGAGGGTCGGGTATTCGGCATGACGCTCGTCGCCGGTGTCCGGCTCCTCCGGCTCGACGAAGAAGCCGCGGTGGCGGACGGTCTGGATCGACAGGAACACGCCGTAGAGCGCCAGCGTCACGATCAGGAAGAACAGCGACTGGAACTCGGAAAAGCTCGGGGCGAAGGTCGAGGTGGTGTAGGCCGGCAGCACCAGCGAGAGCACCGCGAAGGGCACGATCACGATCAGGAAGGACCCCGCGCCGGCGAAATTGTAGTTCTGCTCGCCGAACCGCAGCGCCCCGAGCAGGAGCGACAGCCCGACGAGGCCGTTGAGCACGATCATCAGCACCGCGAACATCGTGTCGCGCGCCAGCGTGGGCGAGCCCTCGCCCGACAGCATGACCGAGGCGATCAGCGCCACCTCGATCGACACCACGGCGAGGGTCAGGATCAGCGTGCCGAAGGGCTCCCCCAGGCGTTCGGCCACTGCCTCGGCGTGGCGGACGACCCCGGCGGCGCCCCAGATCATGGCGCCGAAGAGGATGATGAAGCTGAGCACCATCCCCGCCCCGCCCGGCATCATCGCACCGAGGGGCGATCGTTCCAGCAGCAGCGCGACCAGCACGGCGATCAGCGGGCGTTCCTGCCAGACCTTGTTCATCATGTCGTGCCCTGCCCCCATCGCCGCCGTCCCTCAGCAGATAGGCGCTGCACCGGGTCGGCCGCAACCGTCAGCGCGGCGTGGCGCGCAGCCAGACCCCGCCGTGCGGGCGCAGGGTGAGGATCATCCGCGGCACCGGCGCAAGGCCGGGGACGAGGTCGAACCGGAACCGCGCCAGCAGCGTGGCGAGGATGATCGCGGCCTCCTGCAGCGCGAAATTGGCGCCGATGCAGATGCGTGGGCCGCCGCCGAAGGGCAGGAAGGCGAAGCGGTCACGCTCGACCCCCGGCGCGAAGCGGTCGGGATCGAAGGCGTCGGGGTCGTCCCAGAGCAGCCGGTGGCGGTGCAGCGCATAGATCGGCAGCATCAC
The DNA here is from genome assembly GCF_042435015.1 of Paracoccus panacisoli. Taxonomy (NCBI): domain Bacteria; kingdom Pseudomonadati; phylum Pseudomonadota; class Alphaproteobacteria; order Rhodobacterales; family Paracoccaceae; genus Paracoccus; species Paracoccus panacisoli. The sequence goes on from NZ_JBHMQU010000003.1 coordinate 22,928, forward strand.
CGTGTCGCCCGGCCGCACCTCGCGCCCGCCCAGCGTGTCGCACACCCGCGCGGTGCGCGACAGGAACGCCGCCGGCGGATAGAGACGCAGGGATTCCTGCACGATCTGCTGGACATAGGGCAGCCGCGGCAGGTCGGCGGCCGTCACCCGGTCCAGCCCCGACACCTCCTCGGCCGCGCGCGCCTGCACGGCCGGGTCAAAGGCGCAGAGATAGAGCGCCCAGGCCAGCGTCAGCGCGGTCGTCTCGTGCCCCGCGACGATGAAGGTCAGCAAATTGTCGCGCAGCTCGGACGGGTTCATCCGCCGCCCCGTCTCGGGGTCCACCCCCGCGCGCAGCAGGTCGAGCAGGTCCGGCGGCAGCCGCGGCCCGCGCCGGGCGCGCTCGGCAATCGCCCGGTCGGCGAGCTTCTTGGTCCGCCGCAGCGCGCCGCCGGCAAACAGCCGCCCTGGCCGCGGCACCCAGGGCGCCGCCCCCATCACGTCGAGCAGAGACACCCGCGCGGTCGAGGCGATGTAGCGCTCGATGGCGTGGTGCACGGCGTCGCGGTCGAACCCCTCGTCGCCGGAAAAGGTCACGTCGCTGATAACGTCGAAGGTGGCGGCGACCATCTCGGCAAAGGCGTCGAAGGGCTGGGAGGCCGCGGCGATCCGCGCCGCCGAGGCCTCGGCCGCGGCGGTCATCACCGGCCCCAGCGCCTCGACGTGGCGGGCGGCAAAGGCGGGCGCGGCCGCCAGCCGCTGCCAGCGCCAATGGGCGCCCTCGGCGATGAACAGGCTGTCGCCGATGGCGGGCTCAAGGATCAGCCGCGTCACGGTGGACTTGGGATAGTCTTCGACCCGGTCCTTCAGCACCCGGCGCAGGGCGTCCGGGTCCATGACCATGTGCCAGCGGATGCCGAGCGTGCCCGACACCATCGGCTGCCGGACCGCCAGCTCGGGGATCAGCTCGAGCACGTTACGCCGCGCGGTCATCGCCGACCCGAGGATGCCGAGCGGCCGGCGCGCCAAGGGCACGCGCGCCGGATAGCGGTCGGTCGTCGAGGGGGATGCGCCGGTCATGGTCCCCGAACGCGACGGAGGCCGCCCCGGTTCGGCCCCCGCCGCCCCTCCACCACCCCGCTTCTTCCTGCAGAAATATCCTGGGGTGAGCCGCGCCCCGCGCGGCGAGGGGCAAAGCCCCTTTCGCCCCGGGCCCCGTTGCATCCCCCGGCGCCATGTCACAGGTTGGTCATCATGCCGTGAGGACCCCCGATGATCGACTCCGCCATCAATTTCATGAACGACATCTTCTGGAGTTACGTCCTCATCTACGGGCTGCTCGCGGTGGGCGTGTATTTCACCCTCCGCCTGCGCTTCATCCAGTTCGTGCATTTCCCCGAGATGTTCCGCTGCCTCCTCGGCCGCACCAACCGCGACCCGGACGGCATCTCGCCGTTCCAGGCGCTGTCGGTCAGCCTCGCCAGCCGCGTGGGCACCGGCAACATCGCGGGGGTCGCGGTGGCGATCACGCTGGGCGGGCCGGGGGCAATCTTCTGGATGTGGATGGTGGCGCTGGTCGGCATGGCCACGGCCTATGCGGAATCCACGCTGGCGCAGCTTTACAAGGTGCACGGCCCGCACGGGATGTATCGCGGCGGCCCGGCCTTCTACATCGCCCGCGGGCTCAGGCTGCGCTGGCTCGCGGCGCTCTTCTCGGTTGCGCTGATCCTGTCCTTCGGGCTGGTGTTCGAGGCGGTGCAGGCGAACTCGATCGCCGAGGCGTGGGTGACCTTCGGCGTGCCGCGCTGGGTCACCGGGGTGGCGCTCGCCGCGGTGACGGCGGCGATCATCTTCGGCGGCATCCCGCAGATCGCCCGAGCGGCCGAGCTGATCGTGCCGTTCATGGCCGGCGCCTATCTGCTGGCCGCGATCTGGGTCTTCGCCACCCACCTGCCGCTGGTGCCGGGCGTGCTGGCCCATATCGTCAAGCAGGCGCTGGGGCTCGAGCCGGTGGTGGGCGGCGTTGCCGGCAGCCTGGCCGCGGCGATGCTGAACGGCGTCAAGCGCGGGCTCTTCTCGAACGAGGCCGGCATGGGCTCGGCCCCGAACATCGCCGCGGTGGCGCGGCCCGACCCGCACCACCCCTCGGCGCAGGGCTTCGTGCAGGCGCTGGGCGTCTTTATCGACACCATCCTCGTCTGCACGGCGACGGCGGTGATGATCCTGCTCTCGGGCGCCATCCCCTCGGCCGAGCTGACCGGCGTCGCCCTGACGCAGGCCGCGCTGGGCGAGCATTTCGGCCAGTGGGGGCTCTATTTCGTCGCGGTGGCGATCCTGTTCTTCGCCTTCACCTCGATCATCGGCAACTATGCCTATGCCGAGAACGCGGTGGTGTTCCTCGGCGGCGGCGACCTCGGGATCCTGGTGCTGCGGGTCGCGGTGCTGGGGATGGTGATCTGGGGCGCGTTGCAGGCGGTGGGCACCGTGTTCAACTTCGCCGACGCCTCGATGGGGCTGATGGCGACGATCAACCTCGTGGCCATCGTCGCGCTGTCGGGCGTGGTGGTGAAGCTCACCCGCGACTACACCGCCCAGCGGCGGATGGGGCGCGAGCCGCGGTTCCATATCGCCGCCCATCCCGACCTCGCCGGCCGCGGCGTGGACGAGACGATCTGGCGCTGAGCGCCGGACGTCCCCGTCCGCAACGCCCCGGCGACACCCAAACCCGACAAAGCAAAAGGCCCGCCGATCCGGCGGGCCTTCTTTTCTGTCTCGGTGAACGCTGCGGCTCAGGCCGCGGCTTTGGCCTGGGCGACGATGGCCTCGAACGCCTCGGGCTCGTGGACGGCCAGATCGGCCAGCACCTTGCGGTCCACCTCGATCCCCGCCTTCGCCAGCGCGGCGATGAAGCGCGAATAGGTGAACTCGGCGTCGATGGCGCGGACGCCGGCGTTGATGCGCTGGATCCACAGGGCGCGGAAGTTGCGCTTGCGGACCTTGCGGTCGCGGGTGGCGTACTGGTTGGCCTTGTCGACGGCCTGCGTCGCGGTGCGGAAGTTGCGCGAGCGGTTGCCGTAGTAGCCCTTGGCGGCGTCAAGGACCTTCTTGTGGCGGGCGTGGGTGACCTTGCCGGATTTGACTCGGGACATCTGTTGTTACCTCGATCAGCGGTCGTAGGGCATGTATTTCTTGACGATCTTCGCGTCCGCGTCGGACAGGATCATCGTCCCCGTCGCTTCGCGGATGAATTTCGTCGAGCGCTTGATCATCCCGTGGCGCTTGCCCGCGGGGCCGGCCTTGACCTTGCCCGAGGCCGTCATCGAGAACCGCTTCTTGGCGGCCGATTTGGTCTTCATCTTCGGCATTTTCGTCTCCTTGTCAGAGTGAACGTGCGACTCGGCAATGCCAATCGGCCGGCCGCACGGGACGTGTCGAAGCGCGCCTGATACAGAGGCAGGGGGGCGATGGCAACCCCAAACGGCCACCCGCGCACGGGTCGCCGAAGGCCTCGGGGCGCTCAGCCCCGGCGCGGGGTCAGAGGCGGATCTGCCCGCCCAGCAGCCGCTGCCAGGCGAGGCCGAGGTCCTGCACCCGGAACGGGGTCGGGTCGATCCACGCCCCGGCAAACAGCGCCGCCACCCCGAAGACGAAGGCGATGGCCGCGCCGCGCGGCGGCTCGGTCCGCGCCAGCGCGGCAAGGGCAAGGACAAGCGAGACCGCCATCAGCGCGGTGCCGGTGAGGATCAGGATATCGGACATTCAGGCCACCGCGCTGCGTTTCTTCGCCCGCGCTTTAGTCCGGGTCGGTGCGGGAAATCAACAGCTCGTCGCACGAGGCAACCCGCAGAATGTTGGTCGATCCCGCAGTGTTGAACGGAACCCCCGCCATGACGATGATCCGCTGCGTGGCATCGGCGAACCCGAAGCTGCGCGCCGCGCCCACCGCGTTCACCACCGCCTGCTTGAACCGCTCGAGCACCGGCGTCAGCACGCAATGCGCGCCCCAGATCAGGCACATCCGCCTGAGCACCGGCAGCTCGGACGACATGGCGATGATCGGCACCCGCGGCCGCTCGCGCGCGGCCAGCCGCACCGTGGTCGAGGACTGGGTATAGGCGCAGATCGCCGCGATGTCGGTCGTCTCGGCGATCTCGCGCGCGGCAACCGCGATGGCGTCGGCCACCGTCTCGCGGTTCGCGGTCGAGCGCGAGCTGTCGATGACGGTGCGATAGGTCGGGTCGTCCTCGACCGAGCGCGCGACGTTGTCCATCGTCGAGACAGCCTCGACCGGATAGCGCCCGGCGGCGCTTTCGGCCGACAGCATCACCGCGTCGGCGCCCTCATAGATCGCGGTCGCCACGTCCGACACCTCGGCCCGCGTCGGCATCGGGCTTTCGATCATCGACTCGAGCATCTGGGTAGCCACGATCACCGGCTTGGCCGCCTGCCGGCAGGTCCGCACCAGCCGCTTCTGGATCGGCGGGACCGAGTGGACCGGCAGCTCCACCCCCAGGTCGCCACGCGCGACCATGATCCCGTCAGAGACCTTGAGGATCTCGGCGAAGCAATCGACCGCCGCGGGCTTCTCGATCTTGGACAGGATCGCCGCCCGGCCGCGCGCCAGCGCCCGCGCCTCGATCACGTCCTCGGGCCGCTGCACGAACGACAGCGCCAGCCAGTCCGCGCCCAGCTCGCACGCGAACTCGAGGTCGGCGCGGTCCTTCTCGGACAGCGCCGCCAGCGGCAGCACCACGTCCGGCACGTTGACCCCCTTGCGGTTCGAGATCGTGCCCCCGACCGTCACCACGCAATCGGCGAAGTCGGGGCCGCAGTCCTGCACCCGCAGCCGAATCTTGCCGTCGTTCACCAGCAGCCGCGCGCCGGGTTGCAGCGCGGCGAAGATCTCGGGGTGCGGCAATTGCACCCGGCGCCCGTCGCCCTCGGTCGGGTCGAGGTCGAAGCGGAAGCTGTCCCCCTCTTCAAGCTCATGCGCCCCGGCGGCGAACACGCCCACCCGCAGCTTCGGCCCCTGCAGGTCGGCGAGCACCCCGATCGGGCGCCCCGTCTCGGCCTCGACGGCGCGGATCACGTCATAGCGCGCCTTCTGCTCGGCGTGCGTCCCGTGGCTCATGTTGAGGCGGAAGACATCGGCGCCGGCGGCGAACAGCGCCCGAATCACCTCGATGTCCGAGGAGGACGGGCCAAGCGTCGCCACGATCTTCACGTTCCGGTGCCGTCTCATCCTGCCCTCATCGTTTTCGCCGTCCGCCGGCAAAATGTTTGCGCTATCGTTAACCCGGAACCGGCTTTGCGATCAACCGGCGCGGCGGCTATATCCCGTCGCCATGCCAAGCCGTCCGCCAACCGACCCCGACCCCCATCCCCCCGTCCACGTCGAAGGCGCGGACCGCCCGTCGCGCTGGCTCGTCACCTGCGACCACGCGACCAACCGGGTGCCCGACTGGGTGTACGGCGGCGACCTGGGGATCGCGGCCGAGGACATGGCCCGCCACATCGCCTGGGACGTGGGGGCGCTGGGGGTGGCGCGGGCGCTCGGGCAACGGCTTGACGCGCCGGTGGTCTGGTCGGACTTCTCGCGCCTCGTCATCGACCCGAACCGTGGCGAGGACGACCCGACGCTGCTCATGCGCCTCTATGACGGCACGGTGATCCCCGCCAACCGCGGCGCGGACGCGGCCGAGCGCGACCGTCGGCTGGCCCGCCTCTACCGCCCCTACCACGACGCGCTGGCGGGGCTGGCCGCAGCGCACCCGGCGCGGGCGATCTGCGCGGTGCACAGCTTCACCCCCCAGCTCGCCGGCCGGCCGCCGCGGCCCTGGGCGGTCGGCATCCTCTATTCCCACCGCGACGAACGGCTGGGTCCGGCGATGGTGCGCGCCTGCCGGGCGCAGGGGTGGGTGACGGGCGACAACCAGCCCTACAGCGGCCACCTCGACGGCGACTCCATCGACCGGCACGCGCTGGCGCAGGGGCGGCCGAACGTGCTGATCGAGGTGCGGAACGACCTGATCCGCGACGCGGCAGGTCAGCAGCTCTGGGCCGACCGCCTCGCCCCGGTGCTCGAGCGGGTGCTGGCCGACGCCGGGCTCTAGCCCAGGTTCAACCGGTCCCGCCTTTGCCCCAGCGCCCGCTCACACCCCGCGCATCAGCGCCGGGATCTCGCCCGGCAGCTCGCGCGCGAGGAACCCCATCGGCCCCATCCGCTCGGCCAGCCGACGCCCGGCCTCGCCATGCAGCCAGACGCCCCAGCAGGCGGCCTCCCACGCGGGCAGGCCGCGGGCGGTCAGCCCGGCGATGATCCCCGTCAGCACGTCGCCCGAGCCGCCGGTCGCGAGCCCCACGCCGCCGCCGCCGTAGATCGCGAGCTCTCCGCCGGGGCTGGCGATCAGCGTCGTCGATCCCTTGACCAGCAGCACCGCATCCAGCCGCCCGGCGTACTCGACCGCCACCGCCTCGCGCCGCGCCTCGATCTCGTCGCAGTCGAGCCCGGTCAGCTGCGCCATCTCGCCCGCGTGCGGGGTCAGGATCGCCCCGCCCGGCAGCGCCGCCACCATGTCGTGACGGTCCCGCGCCGCGGCGACCGCGGCGGCGTCCAGGATCACCGGCCCCTCTGCCTTCGGCAGCAGCCCGTCCAGCACCGCCTCGGCCGCCTCGGTCCCGCCCATCGCCGGCCCGATGGCCAGGCAGCCGCAGGCGACCGCCCGCTCGGCCAGATCGCCCAGCCCGGCGATCTCGCCCGCGTCCGACACCGGCAGCGGGAACATCCCGCTTTCCGGCATCGCCATGCCGGTCGGGATCGCCAGCGGTTCCGGCAGCGCGATCTGCACCTTGCCCGCACCGGCCCGGAAGGCCGCGGTCGCGGTCAGCACCAGCCCGCCCGGCACCGTCAGCGACCCGCCGACCAGCATGACCCGCCCGCGCGAGTTCTTGTCGGTGCCCTCGGGATGAACCGGCAGGGGGTGCCGCCGCAGCCACGCCGAATCGAGCACCGCCGCGGTCATCCCCGTGCCCCCACGATCGGGTCGGGCTCGCGCGTGACCGGCGTGTCCTCGGCCTCCATCGGTGCGGTGACGTTGTAGCGCACCAGCTCCATCCCGCCGTCGCTGCCATCAGCGCCCGCCAGCCAGCGGTATTCGGTGATCGAGCAGTTGGCGACGTCGTTCTCGCGGTCGATGGCGAGGATCTCCTCCTCGGTCAGCCCCTCGATGATGTAGCGCAGGCACAGCACGACGACCTGATGGGCCACGATCATCACCCGACAGCCACCGTGGTGCAGGCCCACCGTGTCCATCAGCGCCCGCAGCCGGAAGATCACGTCGCACCAGCTCTCGCCCCCCGGCGGGCGGTGGTAGAACTTGCCGAGGCTGGCACGCAGCTCGGCCTGACGCGGATACTCGGCGCGGATGCCCTTGCCGGTCAGCCCGTCGAGGATCCCGAACTCCTTTTCCCGCAGCCGCTCGTCAAGGTGAATGCGGGTATCCGCCGGGCACCCGCCCGCCTCGCGGAACAGCCGCGCGGTCGCCTGCGCGCGCTGATAGGGCGACGACAGGACGACGTTCGGCCGCCCCTCCTCGCGCCCCTCGGCGAACCAGTGGCCGAGCGCCCGGGCCTGCTGCTCGCCCAAGGCCGACAGCGGCACGTCCACGTCGCGCCCGGTCAGGTCGATCCGCGCCAGCCCCTGCTGATAGGCGAGGTCGCGGGCGACGTTGCCGGCGCTTTCGCCGTGGCGGACGATCCACAGCCGCTCGGGCCATCTGGGGGTCATGGGGCGCTCCTCGCCTGTCTCGGCAAGCCAATGCCCCAGCGCGTCCGGCGGTTTCAGAGAAAGCTCTGCGGATCGATGTCCACCGCCAGCCGCAGGTTGGACGGAGCCTTCGGCGCCGCCGCCAGCCACCCGGCGATGGCGGCCTGGATCGGCGCCTGCCGGGGCGCGCGGATCAGCATCCGCACGCGGTAGCGCGCCCGCACCCGGGCGATGGGCGCGGGCGCCGGGCCGAAGAGCTCGGCCCCGATCTCGCGCAGCGGCGCGGCGCGGCGGGCGAGTTCGGCGGCATAGGCCTCGACCACCGGCTGGTCGGGGTGGGACAGGATGATCCCGGCCAGCCGGCTGAAGGGCGGCATCTGGGCGGCGCGGCGGGCGGCGGCCTCGGCGTCCCAGAAGGCCTCGTCCTCGCCCGACAGGATGGCGCGGATCACCGGATGCTCGGGCTGGTGGGTCTGCAGCAAGGCCAGCCCCGGCCGCTCGCCGCCACCGCCAAAGCGCCCCGCCCGCCCCGCCACCTGCCGCATGAGCTGGAACGAACGCTCTGCCGCCCGCAGGTCCGCGCCCTGCAGCCCGAGGTCGGCGTCGATCACGCCCACCAGCGTCAGCAGCGGGAAGTTGTGGCCCTTGGCGACGATCTGGGTGCCGATGATGATGTCGGCGCCGCCGCCGCTGATCCGGGCGATGCTCTCCTTCACCGCGCGGGCCGAGGTGAAGAGGTCCGAGGACAGCACCTCGGCCCGGGCGCCGGGAAAGCGCGCCGCGACCTCCTCGGCCAGCCGCTCGACGCCTGGGCCGACGGCGGCCATCCGCCCCTCGACCCCGCAGGCGGGGCAGGCGGTGGGCACCGGCTTCGTCGCCCCGCACTGGTGGCAGACGAGGCGCTTCTGGAAGCGGTGTTCCACCATCCGCGCGTCGCAGTCGTCGCAGCCGACCTGGTGGCCGCAGGCCCGGCAGGTGGTGATCGGCGCATAGCCGCGGCGGTTGAGGAACATCAGCGCCTGCTCACCCCGCCCGATCCGCTGGTCCACCGCGGCGGCCAGCGTGGGCGAGATCCAGCTGCCCGAGGGCATATCTTCGGCGCGCAGGTCGATCGCCGCCATCTGCGGCAGCTCCGCCTCGCCATACCGCGCGCGCAGGTCCAGCCGGGCGTATTTCCCCGAGGCCGCGTTGACCCAGGTTTCGACCGAAGGCGTGGCCGAGGCCAGCACCACCTGCGCCTGCTCGATGCTGGCGCGCAGCACCGCCATGTCGCGGGCGTTGTAATAGACCGTCTCGTCCTGCTTGTAGGAGCTGTCGTGTTCCTCATCGACGACGATCAGCCCGAGGTCGCGGAACGGCAGGAACAGCGCCGAGCGGGCGCCCACCACCAACCCGACCTCGCCGCGCCCGGCCATGTGCCAGAGCCGGCGGCGCTCGGTGCGAGTGATGCCCGAGTGCCACTCGCCCGGGCGGGCGCCGAAGCGCGCCTCGACGCGGTCGAGGAACTCGGCCGAGAGCGCGATCTCGGGCAGCAGCACCAGCGCCTGCCGCCCGGCCCGCAGCGTCTCGGCCACCGCCTCGAGATAGACCTCGGTCTTGCCCGAGCCGGTCACGCCCCTGAGCAGCGTCGCGCCGTAGGCCCCGCCGCGCACCCCCGCGCGCAGCGCCTCGGCCGCCGCCGTCTGCGCGGGGTCGAGCGCCTTGCCCGCGAGCCCGGGGTCGAGCCGCGGATAGGGCAGGTCCACCGGGGCCGCCGTCTCGACCAGCGTGCCCGCAGCGACGAGGCCGCGCACCACCGTCGTCCCCACGCCCGCAAGCTGCGCCAGCTCGGCCGGCGCGAACCCCGCGCCGCCGTGATCGTCGAGCACCCGCATCACCGCGGCGCGCGCGTCGGTCATCCGCGCGGGGGGCGGCCCGGCCCGGTGGATCACCCGCCGCTCGGCCGGCGGGCGGTCGAGGTCGGGCGCCCGCAGCGCCATCCGCAGCATCACCGGCGGGGGCGTCAGCGTATAGTCGGCGGCGCGGTCGAGGAACTCGAGCATCCCCGCCCCCAGCGGCGCCGCGTCGATGCGGCGCACGACGGGACGCAGGCGCGCGGCGTCGAAATCGCCCGCCCCCGGCCCGCGGACCACGCCCATCACCCGTCGCGGCCCCAGCGGCACCACCACCAGCTCACCCACGCTGACGCCGCCCTCGGGGGCGAGATAGTCGAGCAGCCCGACCGGCTCGGTCGTCTGCACCCCGATGCGGGCGCCCATGGGAAAGCGGTCGGTCATGGCGGCGATGTGGCGCGCAGGCGACGGGCCGTCAACCGGCGGGTGGGGCGGGTCGCGCGGCGCCGGGCGGGTCTCGGGAGCACTAGCGCCCCGCAGGGCACCGCCTCCAGCCCTACCGCCCTCACCCCGCACGGCCACCCCACCCTTGCCGCGCCCGCGCCCCGCGCGCTATCCCCGGACGAGTTGCAGGAGCCCGGATGCCAGCCACACCCGCCACCGGCGTCCCCCCGGGGCCGACCCGCCCGCCGCGCCCGCCGCGGACGCCCGGCCTGTTCGGCCGGCTGTGGCGGGACTACCTGCGGCCCTACTGGCCGCGCATGACGCTCGCCACGCTGCTGATGGTCATCGAGGGCTCGACGCTCGCGGTCCTGAGCTGGATGCTCAAGCCGCTCTTCGACCGGGTGTTCGTGGGGCGCGAGACGGCGGCGATCTGGTGGGTCGGCGGGATCATCTTCGCGCTCTTCCTGATCCGCGCCATCACCTATGTCTCGACCCGCGCCATCCTCACCTCGGTCCAGCAGGGCGTCGCCAGCCGGATGCAGACCGACCTGCTCAGCCACATCCTCACCCTCGACGGCAGCTTCTTCCAGTCGAACCCGCCCGGCGCGCTGATCGAGCGCATCCAGGGCGACACGCTCGCCATCCGCTCGATCTGGACGACCTTCATCACCGGCGCGGGGCGCGATGCCGTCTCGCTGATCGCGCTGTTCGCGGTGGCGGTGGCGACCGACCCGTGGTGGACGCTGGTGGCGCTGGTCGGCGCGCCGCTGCTGATCCTGCCCACGGCCTGGGTGCAGCGCTACATCCGCCGCAAGATGCGCGCCAACCGGGTCGCCGCCTCGGCCCGCGCCACGCGCCTCGACGAGGTGCTGCACGGCATCGGCGCAGTGCGGCTGAACCGGATGGAGCGCTATCAGACCGAGCGCTTCGCCGGCATCGTCGCCGACATCCAGCGCTCGGAAACCAAAATGAGCGCGGTCAGCGCCACCATCCCGGCGCTGATCGACGTGGTGACGGGCCTCGGCTTCGTCGGCGTCCTCGCGCTTGGCGGCGCGCAGGTGACGAGCGGCGAGCGCACGGTGGGCGAGTTCATGTCGTTCTTCACCGCGCTCTCGCTCGCCTTCCAGCCCTTGCGGCGGCTGGGCGGGCTGGCGGGGGGCTGGCAGACGGCGGCGACCTCGCTCGAGCGGATCTACGCGATCTTCGACACCCGGCCCACGATCTTCTCGGGCCCGCGCACGGCCCCGCCCGAGGACACCACCATCCGGCTTGCGGACGTGCAGCTCGCCTATTCCGGCCATCCGGTGCTGCGCGGCCTCAGCTTCACCGCCGAGGCCGGGCAGACCACGGCGCTGGTCGGGCCGTCGGGGGCGGGCAAGTCCACCGTCTTCAACCTGCTGACCCGGATGGTCGACCCCTCGGCCGGCAGCGTCACGCTGGGCGGCGTGCCGGTGGCCGAGTTCGACCTCGGCACGCTGCGCGACCAGTTCTCGACCGTCAGCCAGGACGCGGCGCTCTTTGACGAGACGCTGCGCGAGAACATCGTGCTCGGCCACGACGTCCCCGAGGCGCGGCTGCGCGCCGCCGTCACCGCCGCCCATGTCGCGGATTTCGCCGACGACCTGCCGCGCGGGCTCGACACCCCCGCCGGGCCGCGCGGCTCGGCGCTGTCGGGCGGCCAGCGCCAGCGCATCGCCATCGCCAGGGCACTCTTGCGCGACGCCCCGGTGCTGCTGCTGGACGAGGCGACGAGCGCCCTCGACGCCGCATCCGAGCGGCTGGTGCAGCAGGCGCTCGACCAGTTGTCGGCGGGGCGCACGACGCTGGTGATCGCGCACCGGCTCTCGACCATCCGGGCGGCCGACAAGATCGTGGTGCTCGACGCCGGGCGGGTTGTCGAACAGGGCACGCATGACCAGCTTATGGCGGCGAACGGCGCCTATGCGGCGCTGGTGCGGCTGCAATTCGGGGGCGACTGAATGCGAACCATCCTGCGCGTGACCGGCCCGGACCGCGAGCATTTCCTGCAGGGCCTCGTCACCAACGACGTGCGTCGCGCGCCGGTGTGGGCGGCGCTGTTGACCCCGCAGGGCAAGTATCTGGCGGATTTCTTCGTCGTCCCGGACGGCGAGTCGCTCTTGATCGACGTGGATGCGCGGCTGGCCGACGACCTGCTGCGGCGGCTGTCGATGTACAAGCTGCGCAGCCAGGTCGAGATCGCCACGACCCCGCTCACCGTCACCCGCGGCACCGGCCCGGCGCCCGAGGGCGCCATCGCCGACCCACGCCACCCTGCGCTCGGCTGGCGGCTCTACGCCGACGCCCCCGCCGGCGAGGATGCGACCGACTGGGACGCCCTGCGCGTCGCCCATCTGGTCCCCGAGTCGCTGGTCGAGCTGGTCCCGAACGACAGCTACCCGCTCGAGGCGGGGTTCGAGCGTCTGCACGGCGTCGATTTCCGCAAGGGCTGCTACATCGGCCAGGAGGTCACGGCCCGGATGAAGCACAAGACCGAGCTCAGGAAGGGCCTCGCCCGCGTGCGGATCGAGGGCGAGGCCGCCCCCGGCACCCCGATCCTGACCGAGGACGGGCGCGAGGCCGGCACGCTCGGCACCGTCGCGGGCGCCCACGCGCTGGCCCACCTGCGCTTCGACCGCGCCCCGGCGGGCAGCACGCTCACCGCCGGGACCGCCCGCCTCACCCCCGACGATGCCGCCCCCTGACCCCACGGACACCCCGCCCCCCTCGGGCGGGTCCGACTGTCCCGCGGGGGACCGGCGAGCCGACCCCTCGGGTGCGACCGCCGCGCCGGGCAACCCTTCCCCGGTGCGCCGCATCCTCCACATCGACATGGACGCCTTCTACGCCTCGGTCGAGCAGCGCGACGACCCGGCGCTGCGCGGCCGCCCGGTCGCGGTCGGCGGCTCGTCCCTGCGCGGCGTGGTGGCGGCGGCGAGCTATGAGGCGCGGCCCTACGGGGTGCGCTCGGCCATGCCCTCGGTCCGCGCCGCCCGGCTCTGCCCCGACCTCGTCTTCGTCAAGCCGCGGTTCGAGGTCTACAAGGCCGTCTCGGCCCAGATCCGCGACATCTTCGCCCGCTTCACCCCGCTGATCGAGCCGCTGTCGCTCGACGAAGCCTATCTCGACGTCACCGACCACCTCGACGGCCGCACCGCCACTGCCATCGCCCGCGAGATCCGGGCGCTCATCCGCGCCGAGACCGGGCTGACCGCCTCGGCCGGGGTCAGCTACAACAAGTTCCTGGCCAAGCTCGCCTCGGACCAGCGCAAGCCCGACGGGCTCTTCGTGATCCCTCCCGAGGCCGGCCCGGCCTATGTCCGCACCCTGCCCGTCGCCCGCTTCCACGGCGTCGGCCCCGCCACCGCCGCGCGGATGGAACGCCACGGCATCCGCACCGGCGACGACCTGTTCCGCCAGAGCCGGGAGTTCCTCGCCGCGACCTTTGGCAAGGCCGGTCCCTATTATTTCGACATCGCCCGCGGCATCGACCACCGCCCGGTGCGCCCGGACCGCGTCCGCAAGTCGATCGGGGCGGAGAACACCTTTTCGGCCGACATCTTCGACCTCGACGCCGCGGCGGCGGCGCTGGCCCCTCTGGCCGCCAAGGTCTGGGGCCACGCGGCGGCGCGGGGGATGAGCGGGCGGACGGTGACGCTCAAGGCGAAATACACCGACTTCCGCATCGTCACCCGCGCCCACAGCCTGCCCCGCCCCGTCGCGGCCGAGGCCGAGCTTCTGGCCCACGCCACCGCGCTTCTCCCGCAGGTTCTGCCCGACCCGCGCGGGGTGCGGCTTCTGGGAATCACCCTGTCAGCGCTGGGTCCTGCGGGGCCTGACGAGACGGCGGGCGACGCGGCGCAACTCGATCTCTTCGGCTGACTGTCGCCGACGACCCCCCGGCTCGGGGGTTGAAGCGCCGCGACGCAGCAACCAAATGCCAGTTGCCGAGTTGTCAACCGCAATGCCGGTTTGCAGCGGCGTCATGGAACTGACTGATTCGTGGCATTTCATGGGAATTGGACGGGCTTGCAGGTGCTGCATGGCGGACTTGCGGCCAAGGGGATAACGAATCGGTGCCTGTGAGCGCTAAAGCTCTGCGACACCCATTCAGGGCAAAGACAAGGGTCCGGCGACCCGGCCGCGGTTTCGCTGCGGCTCAGGACGGGAAGACTTCATGCGTGATTTCGTTGACGGTTCGGCATTCAATTTTGAACAGGGCCAGCGCGCCCGCAAGCTGTTCGCGGCCGTGGTGCTCGCGGCGCTCGACGACGCCATCGCGGATGACAAGAAATACGGCAACGGCGCCGAGCAGATCGCCCGCTGGGCCCGCTCGCGCGACGGGCGCGAGGTGCTGAGCTGCGCCGGGATCGACCCCAACGAGCGGGTGGTCAAGGGCCTTGTCGAGTTCGTCAGCAAGGGCGTGCGCACCTCGGTCGCGCTGTCGCGCGAGGAAAGCGAGCGCCGCATGGCCGCCGAGGCCGAAGAGGCCGAGGCCGCCTGAGCCGCCCCGAAGACCTGACAGTGGCCAAGGGCCGCCCGTCCGGGCGGTCCTTTTCATTTCAGCCGCAGGCTGGCCCCGGACCCGTGCCCCCCGACCGGGCGGCCCGTCTCACTGGAAGAGGTGCAGCACCAACGGCGCGAGGATCGCGGTCAGCACCGCGTTCAGCCCCATGCCGATCCCGGCGAATGCCCCGGCCGTCGCGTTGACCTGAAACGCCCGCGCCGTGCCGATCCCGTGCGCGGCGGTGCCCACGGCCAGCCCCCGCGCCCGCCAGTCCCGCACCCCGATCAGGTTCAGGAACGGCGTCACCACCATTGCCCCGAAGATGCCGGTGCACAGCACCAGCACCGCGGCCAGCGTGGGCTGCCCGCCCAGCCGCTCGGCGATGCCGATGGCGACCGGCGCGGTCGTGGACTTGGGCGCGAGCGAGGCGAGCACGTCCGGCGTCGTCCCCAGCGCGTGCGCGATCACCAGCGCCGAGACGACCGCCACCCCCGACCCCGCCAGCAGCCCCGCCGTGATCGGCAGCACCGCGCGGCGCATCCGCGGCAGGTTGTCATACATCGGCAGCGCCAGCGCCACGGTCGCCGGGCCGAGCATGAAGTGGACGAACTGCGCGCCCTCGAAATAGGTGCCGTAGTCGGTGCCGGTCAGCGTCAGCAGCGCCCCGAGCAGGATCACCGCAATCAGCACCGGGTTGGCCCAGCTCGCCCGCCCGGCGCGGCGGAAACAGGCGTCGCCCACCGCATAGGCGGCCAGCGTCGCGGTCAGCCACAGCAGCGGCTCGCGCGTCAGATAGACCCAGATCAGCGCCGGATCAGCCGTCATCGGTCTCTCCGGTCAGCCGCGCGACGAGGACGAAGGCCCAGGCCCCCGCCGCCAGCGCCAGCAGCGTCGAGCCGACGATTGCCGCCCCGAGCGCCAGCCCCTGCTCGCGCAGGATCGGCAGATGGGCGATCACACCGACCCCGGCGGGGACGAAGAACAGCGACAGGTGGCCCAGAAGCCCGGTGATCACCGCCCGCAGCCGCTCGGCGAGCCCCGGGACCAGCCGGAACGCGACGACCAGCCCGACCAGCCCGACGACCGGACCGGGCAGCGGCAGCCCCAGCCCGCGCGAGATCACCTCGCCCACAAGCTGGAACCCGAGAACGATGGCAAGCGCGGGAACCATGCGCGCCAGCATCTGCCCCTGGGCTCAGAAAGAAAAGCCACGCCGCGAGGGCCTTTCGCATTCTGGAAAGCCGCGACGGGTTGTGGATAACGCCCCGGCGAACCCCTACATCTTGCGCCCGGCGTTGACACACCCGCCCGCTCGCCCGACACTGGCCGGGACGAATCCCGCCCCGCGCCCAGGACCCCCGATGCGCTTCGACCGCCTGCGCCTCACCGGTTTCAAGAGCTTCGTGGACCCGACCGAACTGGTCATCCGCGAGGGGCTGACCGGCATCGTCGGGCCGAACGGCTGCGGCAAGTCCAACCTGCTCGAGGCGCTGCGCTGGGTCATGGGCGAGAACCGCCCCACCGCCATGCGCGGCACGGGGATGGAGGACGTGATCTTCGCCGGCACCACCCGGCGCCCGGCCCGCGGCCAGGCCGAGGTGGCGCTGAGCATCGACAACCGCCAGCGCCTCGCCCCCGCCGGGTTCAACGACAGCGACGGGCTGGACATCTCGCGCCGCATCACCCGCGAGGCGGGGTCCGCCTACCGCATCAACGGCCGCGAGGTACGGGCGCGCGACGTGCAGATGCTGTTCGCGGACGCCTCGACCGGGTCGCACTCGCCGGCACTGGTGCGGCAGGGGCAGATTTCCGAGCTGATCAACGCCCGCCCCACCGCGCGGCGGCGGATTCTCGAGGAAGCGGCGGGCATCGGCGGCCTCTACCAGCGCCGCCACGAGGCCGAGCTGAAGCTGAACGGGGCGGCGCAGAACCTCGCGCGGGTGGACGACACGCTGGACCAGCTCGCCACCCAGGCCGCGGCGCTGGCCCGGCAGGCGCGCACCGCCGCGCGCTACCGCGAGATCGGCGCCAGCCTGCGCACGGCCGAGGGCGCAGCCCTCTGGCGGCGCTGGTCCGAGGCCGCCGCCGCGCACGAGGCCGC
>NZ_JBHMQU010000004.1:0-83407 GCF_042435015.1 Paracoccus panacisoli
GCCACCGCCGCTACCGCCGCGGGCGAGGCCGCCCGCGATGCCGCCCAGGCCGGGCGCGAGGCCGCCAGCGCCGCCCGCTCGGCGGCCGAGATCGACCGGCTGCTGACCGTCGAGGGCTTCGACCTCGACGCCGTGCTGGGGCTGATCGAGACGAGCAATCTGGACGCGGCGCAGAAGACCTCGCTGTCCACGGTCGTGCGCTCGGCCGCGCGCAGCCCGTCGATGCTGGGCGGCGTGCTCGAGCAGGTCCGGGCGGTCCTGCGGTGAGCGATCCGGCGCGGCCCCCCGGGGCGCAGGCCGCCTCAGTGCCCGCGGCGCCGCGCAGCCACCCGCCGCTCGAGGCGTTCCTGTCCGCGCCGGGCGCGCACCTCGCCCGCGGCCCCATCGCCATCCTGCTGATCGAGGACGAGGCCGAGGTCGCCGCCACCCTCGCCCATCACCTGCGGCTCGGGTTCCGCAAGATCCTCGCGCTGTCGCCCGAGCCGCTGGCGGCGGGGCAGTTGCCACCCGACGACAAGGGCCGGATCGTCAACCTGCGCTTCGACGCGCGCCGGCCCGGCGCCCATGTGCGGGGCGTCAACGCCGTGATCGAGCGCGCCCCGGCGGGGACGTGGCTCTATTACGGCTACAATGCCGAGTTCCTGTTCTTCCCCTTCTGCGAGACCCGCACCATCGGCGAGATGCTGACCTTCCACGCCGAGGAACGGCGGCGGGCGATGCTGACCTATGTGGTCGATCTCTACGCCCCCGATTTGAGCCGCAGCCCGGATGCGGTCAGCATGGCCGAGGCGATGTTCGACCGCTCGGGTTATTACGCGCTCGGCCGCCCCGACCGGCAGGGCGGCTGGAAAGAGCGGCAACTGGATTTCTTCGGCGGCCTGCGCTGGCGCTTCGAGGAGCATCTCCCCGCCGACCGCCGCCGCATCGACCGGATCGCGCTGTTCCGGACCGAGCCGGGGCTGCGGCTTCTGGCCGATCACCGGCTGTCGGTCGAAGAGATGAACACCTTTGCCTGCCCGTGGCACAACAACCTGACCGCGGCAGTCGCCTCGTTCCGGGTCGCCAAGGCGCTGGCCCGCAACCCCGGCTCGCGCGACGAGATCGCGAGCTTCGCGTGGCGGGGATCGCACCCGTTCCGCTGGAACTCGCAGCAGCTGATGGAGCTGGGGCTGATGGAGCCGGGCCAGTGGTTCTAGGCCCGGCCCGGCGCTGGCCCCCTACTCGGTCGCCGCGCCGCCACCCTTGGCATCGCGCGCCTTGATCTCGGCGGCGAGATAGTCGGCGATGGGCTTGAACGGGCCGAACTTGTGTTGTTCGGCCGGGAAATCGCCGGCGAAGGGCGGGAACGGCATGTCCGGCGACTTGCGCAGCAGGTCGGGGAAGTCCTTCTCCATCCCCTCCTTGTGGCCGCGGTCCATCGACGAGAGATAGGCCGCGACGTCGTAGGCCTGGTCTTCGGTCAGCTGCCGCGCGGTGTGGTCGGCGCCCTGCGGCATATTGTTCAGAATGAAGCGGTAGGCCGTCAGCACCCGGTACATCCCGGCCCCGTCGTTGTAGCTGTCCGGGCCCGCGACCGGCGGGAAGACGTAGCCCTGGGCATCCCCGGCCTCGCCCATGCGCTGGCCGGTGCCGTCCTCGGCGTGGCAGACGACGCAATGCTCGGCAAAGACGGCCTTGCCCGCGGCCGGGTCGGCGGCGCGGTTCGGCGCGGCCACCCGCTCGACCCCGGCGCCCTTCAGCGTGGCGCCGACCGGGATGCCGCGGGACAGGAAGTGGATGTAGGCCGCGAAGCCCCGCATCTCGGCGCTGTCGAGCGGCAGCGCCTTGCCGGCCATCGACCGCTCCATGCAGCCGTTCACGCGATCCTCGACCGTCTGCAACGCGTTCTCGCGGGCGCGGTACTGCGGGAACACCGCCGTCACGCCGGTCCACGGCATCGCATAGGGCTTGGTCGCATTCTCCTGGTGGCAGCTCGTGCAGGCGAGGTTGTTGCCCGAGTAGCGCATGGCGGGGTCGGCGACCTCGGGGCCGATCACGGTCGGGGTCTCGGTCGCCAGCTTGAAGCCATAGCGGACCATCTGCCCGTAATCGTCGTCGGGCAGCGCGTCGATGTCACCCACCTCCCACGTGGTCAGGTCGATCTCGGCGGGGGCAGCCGCGGGGGTCGCGGCAGGCGCCGGGGCGACCTGCGCCGAGGCGAGCACAGTCGTCATCAGCAGGGTGGCGGGGGCGGAGAGCAGGCCAAGCCGATCGAGGCGCATGGTCCCGGGTCCTTTCCGTTGCTGTTCGCCGGGCGTGAAGGCCCATTACAACAGCTACGCCCGGCCCGGTGCCCGGGTTCCGGGCGCCGGCGGCGGAAAGGCGCGGCGGGTGGCCTGCAGGGCACGCTCCCGTCGGGGGGGCAGCCGGGCCGGTGGGTGAGACCGGCCCGACTGATGCTCAGATGACGCCCAGCGCCCGCATCGCCTCGGCCACCTTGACGAAGCCCGCGATGTTGGCGCCCAGCACATAGTCGCCCGGCGCGCCGTATTCCTCGGCGGTCTCGGCGCAGACATCGTGGATGTTGGTCATGATGTCCTCGAGCCGGTCCACCGTCTGCTCGAACGTCCAGCTGTCGCGCGAGGCGTTCTGCTGCATCTCGAGCGCCGAGGTGGCGACGCCGCCAGCGTTCGCGGCCTTGCCGGGGGCATAAAGGATGCCCGCCCGCTGCAGCGCCGAAATCGCCTCAGGCGTGCAGGGCATATTGGCGCCCTCGGCCACGACCTTGACGCCGTTCTTGATCAGCGTCGCGGCCTGCTTGCCGTTCAGCTCGTTCTGCGTCGCGCAGGGCAGCGCGATCTGGCAGGGCACGTCCCAGATGGCGCCCTTGCCGGCCTCGACGAAATACGTCCCCGTCCCCTTGATGCGGTGATATTCGGAGATCCGGCCGCGGCGCTTTTCCTTGATCTCGCGCACCAGATCGAGGTCGAGCCCGCCCTCGTCCACGACGTAGCCACCCGAATCCGAGCAGGCGACGACCTTGGCGCCGAACTCCTGCAGCTTCTCGATGGCGAAGGTGGCGACGTTGCCCGAGCCCGAGACGACCGCGGTGCGCCCCTCGAGCCCCTCGCCCTGCGCCTCGAGCATCGAGCGGACGAAGAACACCGTGCCGTAGCCCGTGGCCTCGGGCCGGGCGCGGCTGCCGCCGTAGCTCAGGCCCTTGCCGGTCAGCACGCCGGCCTCGTAGCGGTTGGTCAGGCGCTTGTACTGGCCGAACATATAGCCGATCTCGCGCCCGCCCACGCCGATATCGCCCGCCGGCACGTCGGTGTATTCGCCCAAGTGGCGGTAGAGCTCGGTCATGAAGGACTGGCAGAAGCGCATCACCTCGCCGTCCGAGCGGCCCTTGGGGTCGAAGTCCGACCCGCCCTTGCCGCCGCCGATCGGCATCGTGGTGAGCGCGTTCTTGAAGGTCTGCTCGAAGCCCAGGAACTTGATGATCCCCACGTTGACCGAAGGGTGGAAGCGGATGCCGCCCTTGTAGGGGCCGAGCGCCGAGTTGAACTGGACCCGGAAGCCGCGGTTGATCCGCACGCGGTTCTGGTCGTCCACCCACGGCACCCGGAAGATGATCTGGCGCTCGGGCTCGCAGATGCGCTCGATCAGCCCTTCCTCGAGGAACTGGGGGTGCTTGGCGACGACGCGGCCCAGGCTCTCCATCACCTCGATGACCGCCTGGTGGAACTCGGGCTCGCCCGCGTTGCGCTGCTTCACCGTCTCGAGGATGGTTTCGAGTTTCTCGTCGATCCGTGCCATCTGCCTGATTCCTCATCACCGTGCCGTTGTCCGGTTCATTCAGGAAACTGCCGGCCGTGGCAATGCGATGCCTTGGCGCGGGGCGGCGGAGCCGGCGCGCCCGGCCGCATCCCGCCCGCATCCCGGCCGCGCCGGGTGGGCCGGACCTCGTGCCCTTGCGGCATTTGGCACCGGGATGCTAGAGCGAGAGCCAGCCTTTCCCGCCCTGGCCGGGCTTGGCGAGGCCAACGGACGCGGTGGGGGACCAAGATGGCGATGGAACGGACCAGCTTCGACAAGGACGCCCTTCTGGCCTGCGCCCGGGGCGAGTTGTTCGGGCCGGGCAACGCGCAGCTGCCCGAACCGCCGATGCTGATGATGGACCGCATCACCGACATTTCCGAGGACGGCGGGCTGCACGGCAAGGGTCATGTCGTGGCCGAGTTCGACATCACCCCCGACCTGTGGTTCTTCGAATGCCATTTTCCGGGCAACCCGATCATGCCGGGGTGCCTCGGGCTCGACGGCCTGTGGCAGCTGACCGGCTTCAACCTCGGCTGGCGCGGCTGGCCGGGGCGCGGCTATGCGCTGGGGGTGGGCGAGGTCAAGCTGACCGGGATGGTCCGCCCGGACCGCAAGCTGCTGACCTACAAGGTTGATTTCACCAAGGCCGTGCAGACCCGCCGGCTCACGATGGGCGTCGCCGACGGCATCGTCGAGGCCGATGGCGAGGTCATCTATCAGGTCAAGGACATGAAGGTCGCTCTCTCCGAGAGCTGACCCCGCACAAGGAAAGGGTGCCCATGCGCCGCGTCGTCATCACCGGGCTGGGGATCGTCTCGCCCATCGGGAACTCGGCCGCCGAGGTCGCGCAGTCGCTGAAGGACGGCCGCTCGGGCATCGTGGCGGCCCCCGAATACACCGAGCACGGGTTCCGCAGCCAGATCCACGGCAAGCCGCAGATCGTGCTCGAGGATCACATCGACAAGCGCGACCTGCGCTTCATGGGGCCGGGCGCGGCCTACAACTTCATCGCCATGGAACAGGCGATCAAGGACAGCGGGCTTGAGCCGGGCGATGTCTCGAACCCGCGCACCGGGCTGATCATGGGGTCGGGCGGACCGTCCACCTCGAACTTCTTCCAGGCCCACCAGATCGTCATCGAGAAGGGCGCGCCGAAGCGCATGGGGCCGTTCATGGTCACCCGCTGCATGAGCAGCACCAACTCGGCGTGCCTTGCCACGCCGTTCGCCATCAAGGGCGTGAACTACTCGATCACCTCGGCCTGCTCGACCAGCGCGCATTGCATCGGCAACGGCGTCGAGCAGATCCAGATGGGCAAGCAGGACATCGTGTTCGCCGGCGGCGGGGAGGAACTGGACTGGACGCTCTCGTGCCTATTCGACGCGATGGGGGCGATGTCGTCGAAGTACAACGACACGCCCGCGACCGCCTCGCGCCCGTTCGATGCGACCCGCGACGGGTTCGTGATCGCCGGGGGCGGCGGCGTCGTGGTGCTCGAGGAGCTTGAGCACGCCCGCGCCCGGGGTGCCAAGATCTACGCCGAGGTCACCGGCTACGGCGCAACCTCGGACGGCTACGACATGGTCGCGCCCTCGGGCGAGGGCGGCGAGCGGTCGATGCGCACGGCGCTGGCCACCCTGCCCGAGGGGCGGCGCATCACCTATGTGAACGCCCACGGCACCTCGACCCCCGCCGGCGACGTCACCGAGATCAAGGCCCTGCGCCGGGTGTTCGGTGAGGGGAACGTGCCCAAGACCTCATCCACCAAGTCGCTGACCGGCCACAGCCTCGGCGCCACCGGCGTCCACGAGGCGATCTATTCGCTGCTGATGATGGAGGGCGGCTTCATCGCCGCCAGCGCCAACATCACCCAGCTCGATCCGGAGATCCACGCGGACGAGATCGCGCTCGAGCGCATCGACGGGGTCGCCTTCGACTCGGTCCTCTCGAACAGCTTCGGCTTTGGCGGCACCAACGCCACGCTGGTCCTTTCGAAACTGCAGGACTGACAGGCATGACGGATTTGCTGAGCGGCAAGCGGGCGCTGGTGATGGGGGTCGCCAACGACCGCTCGATCGCCTGGGGGATCGCGCGGGCGCTGGCCGCCGAAGGGGCTGAGCTCGCCTTCACCTATCAGGGCGAGGCGTTCGGCAAGCGGGTCGAGCCGCTCGCGGCCAGCGTCGGGTCGGACCTGCTGGTGGACGTGGACGTGACCGACGACGCCTCGTTGGACACAGCCTTCGCCACGCTGGCCGAGCGCTGGGGGCGGATCGACATCCTCGTCCATGCCATCGCGTTTTCGAACAAGGACGAGCTGACCGGGCGCTTCGTCAACACCAGCCGGGCCAACTTCCGAAACTCGCTGGATATTTCCTGCTATTCGCTGATCGAGGTGGCGCGCCGGGCGCTGCCGCTGATGGGGCCGGGCAGCACCATTTTGACCCTGACCTATGGCGGCTCGAACCGGGTGACGCCGTTCTACAACGTGATGGGCGTGGCCAAGGCGGCGCTGGAATCGACCGTGCGTTACCTCGCCAACGACCTTGGCCCCGACGGCATCCGCGTCAACGCGATCTCGCCCGGGCCGATGAAGACCCTCGCCGGGGCGGCCATCGGCGGCGCCCGCAAGACCTATCGCCACACCGAGGCGAACGCGCCCTTGCGCGCCAACGCCACGCTCGAGGCGATCGGCGGGACGGCGGTGTGGCTCGCCTCGGACTGGGGCGCCTGCACGACGGGCGAGGTGGTGACGGTGGACGGCGGCTACCACGTGCTGGGGATGCCGCAGCCCGAGAACATCTGACCCGCCCTGCCGATTGCGCGGCAGCCGGAACCGCCCGATAGTCGGGTGAACCGGCGCGCCGGACGGGGGGGCACATCATGGCGATCCGAAGCATCCTGACCAGCTACACCGGCAACGGCGGGGGCGCGGCGGCGCTGCACATGGCGCTGCTGATGGTGGCCAAGTACGACGCCCGGCTGACCGCGGCCGTCTGGCAGGCGCCGAACCCGCTGCGCCGGCGCGCAGGCGCCTTCATGACGCGCGAGATCGACCGCGTGCTCGACGAGGCCGAGGCCGCCTATGTCGCCGAACGGCGGGCCGGCTTCGACGCCGCCGTGGCGGCGGCCGGGGTGGCGGAGCGGGCCGCGTTCACCGTCCTCGACGCCCGCAGCGGCGGGCTGGCGCAGGCCGCCCGCGGGCATGACATCGTGGTGATGGGCGCCCCGGTCGAGGGCGAACCCGCCGCCGACTTCGCCGTGCGCCCCGACGTGGTGGCGCTGCGCTCGGGGCGGCCGGTGCTGATCGTCCCGCCGGGCTACGCCGAGCCCGCCATCCGCGAAACCGCCGTGGTCGCCTGGGACGGCAAGCGCGCCTCGGCCCGCGCGATGGGCGACGCCATGCACATCCTCGGCACGAAAGAGCGGGTGACCATCCTCGGCATCGGCCCCGACCTGCCGCCCGAGTTCGGGCAGGACGCGCTGCGGCTGCTGTCGCTGCACGGGATCGAGGCAGAGCTTGCCCTGCGCCCCGCCGGTGCGGGCGGGATCGGCGCGACCATCCTGCAGGCCTGCGACGACCTCGGGGCCGGGCTGCTGATCATGGGCGCCTATGAGCACAGCAAGTTCAGCGAGGACCTGCTGGGCGGGACGACGAAGGACATCCTCGCCCGCGCGCCGCTGCCGGTGCTGATGGCGCACTGAGGGGCGGCGGAGCGCGGCTCAGTCCTCGTCGGCCCGGAACCGCGCCAGCCCGCGGAACAGGAACGGCGCGACCAGCGCGATCGTCGCCAGCGCGATCATCACCACCGAACCGGGGTGCTGGAAGAACACCATCGGATCGCCCTGGCTCATCTGCAGCGCGCGGCGGAACTGGCTGTCGGCCATCGGCCCGAGGATCAGGCCGACGATCACCGGCGCCACCGGATAGTCGTAGCGCCGCATCAGGAACCCCAGCACCCCGAACCCGCCGAGCAGCAGCAGCTCGACCACCGAGGGGTTCGCAGCAATCGTCCCCATCGTGGCGAACACCGCGATCCCGGCATAGAGCCACGGCATCGGGATCTTGAGCAGCTGCACCCACAGCCCGACCAGCGGCAGGTTCAGGACCAGCAGCATCACGTTGGCGATGAAGAGCGAGGCGATCAGCGTCCAGACCAGCTGCGCGTGGGTGGCAAAGAGCAGCGGCCCGGGCTGGATGTTGTACTGCTGGAACCCCGCCAGCATCACCGCCGCCGTGGCCGAGGTCGGCAGCCCCAGCGTCAGCAGCGGCACCAGCGAGCCGGCGGCGCTGGCGTTGTTGGCGGCCTCGGGCCCGGCGACGCCCTCGATCGCGCCATGGCCGAACTCTTCGGGGTGCTTCGAGAGCTTGCGCTCGGTGGTGTAGCTGAGGAACGTGGGGATCTCGGCGCCCCCCGCCGGCAGCGCGCCGATGGGGAAGCCGAAGGCCGCGCCGCGCAGCCACGGCCGCCACGAGCGCGCCCAGTCGGCCCGCGTCATCCAGATCGACCCCTTGATCGGGATCGGCCGTTCCGGCGCGCGGGCGTGACGCGAGGCGACGAACAGCGCCTCGCCGATGGCGAACAGGCCGACCGCCAGCGTGGTGACCTCGATCCCGTCGAAGAGGTTCGGCACCCCGAAGGCGAGCCGCGTCTGCCCGGTCAGCTGGTCGATCCCGATCAGCCCCAGCCACAGCCCGATGGCGAGGCTCGTCAGCCCCCGCAGCGGCG
Source organism: Paracoccus panacisoli (assembly GCF_042435015.1). Lineage (NCBI taxonomy): Bacteria > Pseudomonadati > Pseudomonadota > Alphaproteobacteria > Rhodobacterales > Paracoccaceae > Paracoccus > Paracoccus panacisoli. The sequence continues at coordinate 8,526 of NZ_JBHMQU010000004.1, forward strand.
AGTTGCCGAAGGTCGCCGAGACGGTGACGAAGGCGATCAGCATCAGCCCGAAATAGTCCCACGGTCCGAACTTGACCGCGACCTTGACGAGGATCGGGGCGAGGAACGCGAGCCCCAGCGTGGCGATCAGCGCCGCCACGAACGACCCGATGGCCGCCGTCGCCAGCGCCGGCCCGCCCCGCCCGCGCCGGGCCATCTGGTTCCCCTCAAGCGCGGTGACGACCGAGGCAGCCTCGCCCGGGGTGTTGAGCAGGATGGCGGTGGTCGAGCCGCCGTACATCCCGCCGTAATAGATCCCCGCGAACATGATCAGTGAGCCGCCGGGGTCGAGCTTGAACGTCACCGGCAACAAGAGCGCGACCGTCAGCGCCGGCCCGATCCCGGGCAGGACGCCGACCGCGGTGCCCAGCAGCACGCCGATGGCCGCAAAGGCAAGGTTCATCGGCGCGATGGCCGACGCGAACCCGTTCATCAGCTGGATCAGCGCGTCCATGGCGTCCCTTTCTCAGAACAGCCGTTCGAGCGGCCCGGCCGGCAGCGCCAGCCGCAGCAGCTTGTTGAAGAGCAGGAAGATCAGCGTGGCGAGTACCGCGCCGATCAGCAGGTCGGCGATCAGCGCCCGCCGGCCAAAGGCCCGCGCGGTCAGCGCAAAGAGCAGCGTCGAGCCGAGGATGAAGCCAAGCCCGGCCCAGATCGAGCCGATCAGCCCCGTGAGCGCGAGCAGGATCCAGGCGACGGCGCCCCAGTCGGCCTCCTCTGCCTCGATCCCCGGCCGCATGGCTGCGAGCAGGTGCCCGGCGCCGAGGACGAGCAGCACCAGCGCGACGAAATAGGACGCCGCATCGGCGCCCACCCCGTAGTTCGCCGCCATCGTCATCCCGCGCGCGTCGAACCACGTCAGCGTGGCCAGCGCGATCAGCCCGACCCCGATCAACGCCGTCGGACGGTGCAGCCCGGTCTGCTGGCGAAATCCCATTCCGCGATCCTTTCCCCGCCGCGCTTCGGCCCGTGGCGCCCTTCCGTGGCGGCGGGCGGGTCGGCCCCGCCCGCGCCGTGCTGTGGCGCCGCCCTACTGGGCGAGGCCGATGGCCTTGAGCACCTCGGTGATGCGGGTGTTCTCGGACTCGACGAAGGCCTTGAACTCGTCCGGCCCCTGATAGGCGTCGGTCCAGCCGCGGGCCTTGAGCACCTCGGCCCATTCGGGCGACTTGACGGTCTTTTCGACCGCCGCCGACAGCGCCTGCCGGTCGGCGTCGGCGAGGTCGGGGCCGGCGAAGACGCCGCGCCAGTTCTCCATCTCGACATCGACCCCCTGCGCCTTGAGGGGCTGGGCCGCGATGCCCTCGACCGGCTCGGGGTACGAGATGGCGAGCGCGCGCAGGTCGCCCGACTCGATCTGGCCCTGGAACTCGCCGTAGCCCGAGATCCCCGCCGTGACCTGCCCGCCGAGCAGCGCGGCCAGCGCCTCGCCGCCGCCCGAATAGGCGACGTAGTTGACCTTGGCCGAGTCGCCGCCCGCCGCCTGGGTGATCAGCCCGGCGAAGATGTGGTCCGCCCCGCCCGCCGAGCCGCCCGCCCAGACCGTGCCGCCGACGTCCGACTTGATCTTGGCGGTCAGGTCGGCGAGCGACTGGATCGGGCTGTCCTTCGGCACCACGACCACCATCGGGTCCGAGGTCAGCCGCGCGATCGGCGTCACGTTGGTCAGGTTCACCGGCGACTTGTTGGTGATGATCGCCCCCACCATCACCAGCCCGCCGACGAGCAGCTGGTCGGCCGCGCCCTTCGCGGACTGGCTGAACTGCGCCAGCCCGACCGTGCCGCCGGCACCGGGGACGTTCACGACCTGCACGTTCTTGGCGGTGCCGGTCTTCATCATCGTCTCTTGCAGGTTGCGGGCCAGCGAATCCCAGCCGCCGCCCGCGCCCGCCGGCGCGGTGATGGTCAGATCGCCCAGCTCTTGCGCGGTCGCCGGCAGCGACGCGCCCAGCGCGGCGGCGGCGACCACGCAGGCGGCGATGAGCCTGCGGTTGATGAACGACATGGGTTCCTCCCTCCCCTGAGTCTGCGGTTCGGGTCAGCTTGTTGGACGCGCGGCGGAACTGCAACAAATGCTTTGCCGGCCCTTTCCGGCGGCGCTTGCGGCCGCGGCGCGGATTGCCGAGAGTTGCCGCGCGGGCCGCGGGCCGCGACCTGGGGGCTTCGCGCCCCCGGACCCCCGCGGGGTATCGGGACCAGACAGAGGGGCGGGGCGATGGGTGTCGAGTTCATGACGGCGGCGGACGGGGCGCGGCTCGCCTATCGGGACGAGGGCGAGGGGCTGCCGGTCCTGTGCCTCGCCGGGCTGACCCGCAGCATGGACGATTTCGACTACCTGGCCCCGGCGCTCGCCGATTGCCGGATGATCCGCATGGACTACCGCGGCCGTGGCCAGTCCGACTGGACCGGCGCCGCGACCTACACCGTCCCGCAGGAGGGCGCGGACGCGCTCGCGCTGCTCGACCACCTCGGGATCGCGCGGGCGGCGGTGTTCGGCACCTCGCGCGGCGGGCTGATCGCGATGTATCTCGCGGCGGTGGCCAAGGACCGGCTGCTCGGCGTCTGCCTGAACGACGTCGGCCCGCAGCTCAGGGTCGAGGGGCTCGAGGCGATCACGGCCTATGTCGGCCGCCGCCCCAACGCCCGCACACTGGCCGATGTGGCCGCGCGCCTGCCCGAGACGCTCAAGGGCTTTGGCCCGGTGCCCGAGGGCCGCTGGGCCGAGGAGGCCGCGCGCCTCTATCGCCAGACCGACGACGGGGTGGCGCTAACCTATGACCCGGCCCTGCGCGAAAGCTTCCTTGCGGCGATGAAGGACCCCACGGCGACCGCCTGGCCCCTCTTCGACGCGCTGGAGGGTCTGCCGCTGGCGCTGATCCACGGCGCGGGGTCGGACCTTCTGGGCGAGGACGCGGTGGCCGAGATGCGCCGCCGCCGGCCGGACATGATCTACGGGAAGGTGCCCGGGCGCGGGCATATCCCGTGGCTGGACGAGCCGGAGGCGGTGGCGGTGGTCAGGGCGTGGGTGGAGGGGGTGGGCGCGGCGAACGCTGACTTGTAGCTAGCCAGACAGTGTTGCGGGGTATGAGGCGCGTGAAATGCCGGCCGGCGATGCAACCTCCGCGCTACTCCGTCGTAGTAGCAATAGGCTCGACGTCAACCACAAAATAACTCTTCAGCCTTCCCTGCGAACTAACATTGCGAAAGGCACGGAAGATTACGCGAGATCCGGCGGACGATCTATTAAGAGCGTTCTCTGAAAGGCTCCGGGTTATTAATCGCATCACGCGCGAGGATCGACTACTTTCACTCAACTCGAACGGAACCGGCCGCTCCTCAGTTTCGCAGAATATCCTCCCCTTATAAGTATTGACATTATAGCTGGACACTCGCCCGATCAAATCGACGTACGAATTTTCTCTCTTCGTTGTAGAAATATACTCGTATGTACCCTCATCAAGAACCGCGGCAATTCTCCGCGCTGCACCTTGGGGTCCGAAGGAAATCCGAGCCTTCGTTGCCGTCTCCGACCAGACTATCGGCCGGTGCATGTCAATGATACTAGATTCAATTTTCTCCGTAAGTGAGTCTATCTTACTCTCGTTAACGGGCGGGAGTTTCGTCCCGCTCGACTTTAACCTCTCATAACTTTGCCCTAAAGATTCATCGTAATTGACGTGAAATCCGAGAGATTGGCTAACGGCATAGTCGTAGACAGAAAAGATTAAGTGTCCTAGAGGAGTTTCTCTGTCCGCCGTCCCCACAGAGTGCATGCCGATTGCCGCCGCAGCAATCCATGCAGGAATCTTGTAAGACCCGGGCTCAAGTGTACCGAGATAGATCTTAGCCCCTTTTAAGACAGGGGCTTGGACAATTATTTCGCCCGTTGTTACTAGATGGGTAGTAAGCGCTAAGCTTCGCTGAAAGCCCGTGATCGCCCTCGCAGCATCGTAAAAATCTAAATATCCACTGGCGGAATCCTCCCCTGTGTATCTTAGAACGACACCTAGCGCTCCGTCCATTTACCGCTCCCTAAGACAGATTGGATTTGGATGCGGCAGGGGAACACCTGCAAACACGCCCTTCACCCCCACACCCCCTCAAACTCCCGCCATTCTCCCTTGCTCATGCCGGAGCTCTCCTGCGTCACCGCCTCACCCGCCAGACGCCGCTTCAACACCTCCACCCCCTTCGCCGAGAGCACCGCGCCGCCCAGGCGGTAGTCCTCGAACGCCGCGTAGGCGAGCGGGACCCAGTCGCGGACGATCTGGCACATCGCCTCGGCGTAGACGCGGATCTCGTATTGCGCGTGCGGGTCGGCGCGCAGGCGCAGGAAGTGGAACAGGTTGTGCAGGTCGGTCTTCCAGTACCACTGGGTGTAGACGTTGGCCGGCAGGTTCATCCGCGCCAGTTCCCGCGCCAGCCCCTGCTGCGGGGTGCCGTCGGCCTGCGTGGGCGCCATCATCGCCTCGTAATGGTCATAGGCGCGGGTCGAATCGGCGCGCAGGATGTCGAGCACGCGCTGCGCCTCCTCACCTTCAAGTGCGGCGCCGCGGCCCTGGTTGTTCACCGTGGACTGCGCGGCGAGCTGTTCGGGCGCGGGGATGTAGAACTCGCGGTCGAGGATCGAGTAGCGGGCCGAGTATTCGTTCACGTTGGCGGTGCGGTGGCGGATCCACTGGCGGGCGACGAAGACCGGCAGTTTGACGTGCAGCTTGACCTCGCACATCTCGAACGGGGTCGAGTGCCAGTGCCGCATCAGGTAGCGGATCAGCCCCTCGTCGTTCGAGACCGCCTTGGTGCCGCGGCCGTAGCTGACGCGGGCCGCCTGCACGATGGCCGCGTCGTCGCCCATGTAGTCGATGACCCGGATCAGCCCGTGGTCGAGCACCGGGATGGCGTGGTGCAGCCGCGCCTCCATCCCCTCGCTCACGGCGCGCAGGGTGGGGCGCGGGGTGGCGCGGGCCTCGTCGATCTCGGCTTGCTGTTCGGGGGTCAGGGGCATCGGGCGACTCGGGCTGGAAAACTCCCACACATTGTGGGGCAACGGACGGGGTGCCACAAGCGATTGCGTCGGGTGGCGGCGCGGGCCACGGGGGGCGCGGTGGTCTGGCCTGCGGGCGGCGGGCGTGGCAGCATGGGGCGAGGGCCCCGCGGGGCGTCAGCCGAGAGGACGGGCATGAAGGTCAAGTATCTGCACACCATGGTCCGGGTCCGAGACCTGGATGCCACGCGGCGGTTCTTCGCGCTGCTGGGCCTGCGCGAGATCCGGCGGATCGACAACGAGCAGGGGCGGTTCTCGCTGGTGTTCATGGCCGCCGAGGGCGACGAGGCGGCCCCGGTCGAGCTGACCTACAACTGGGACGGCGACGAGGGGCTGCCCTCGGACAGCCGCCACTTCGGGCACCTCGCCTATGAGGTCGAGGACATCTACGCGATGTGCCAGCACCTGATGGACAACGGCGTGACCATCAACCGGCCGCCGCGCGACGGGCACATGGCGTTCGTGCGCAGCCCCGACAACATCTCGGTCGAGCTGCTGCAGGCCGGCGAGCGCCTGCCCCCGCAAGAGCCGTGGGCGAGCATGGGCAACACCGGCCACTGGTGATCGCGCGCCTGATCCTGGCCGCCGCGGCGCTGGGTGCCGCGGTGGCGCTGGCCGAGCCCCTGCCCCGCCCCGGCCTCGCGCCGGCGGTCGAAAGCAGCACCGCTGCTCTGGTCGGCGCCGCGCGCAGCCAGATCGGCGTGACCACCCGCTACGATCCCGCCTATGCGGCGCTGGCGTTTCCGGGCGGCGACGTGGCCCGCGACCGGGGGGTGTGCACCGACGTCCTGATCCGCGCCCTGCGGGACGCCGCGGCGCTGGACCTGCAGCGGGCCGTGCACCGGGACATGACGGCGCGGTTCGCGGACTACCCGCAGACCTGGGGCCTGCGCCGCCCCGACCGCAACATCGACCACCGCCGGGTGCCGAACCTCATCGCCCTCTTCGATCACCTCGGCGCCCGCGTCTCGGACGCGCCGCAGCCCGGCGACATCGTCACCGTCCTGCTGCCCGGCAACCTGCCGCACGTGATGATCGTCAGTGACCGCACTGGCCCCGAAGGGCATCCGCTGGTGATCCACAACATCGGCCGCGGCACGCGCGAGGAGGATGCGCTCGACCGCTACCCGCAGACCGGGCATTTCCGCCTGACCGGGCCGGTGCTCGACCGGCTCCGCGCGCTGGACCGGTAACGCCCGCTCAGTAGATGTACCGGATCTGCTCGGACCAGATCCGCTCGACCCGGCGCAACTGCGGGTTCACCTGCTCGAGCGGCGGGTCGTCCAGCACCCCCGAGGCGGCCAGCCCCGCCGCGTGGCGGGCGAACATCCGGTAGATCATGCCCCGTACCGCCTCGCCCTGCGGGGTCAGCCGCACCCGGACCGAGCGGCGGTCCATGTCGCTGCGCTGGTGGTGGACATAGCCCATCTGCACCAGCTTCTTGAGGTTATAGCTGACGTTCGACCCCTGATACATCCCGCGCGAGCGCAGCTCGCCGGCCGAGACCTCGGCATCGCCCAGGTTGTAGATGAGCAGCGCCTGCACCGGGGTCAGGTCGGTCTGGCCCAGCCGCTCGAACTCGTCCTTGACCAGGTCGAGCATCAGCCGATGCAGCCGGTCGAGGATCTGCAGCGTCTCGAGATAGACCCCGAGCCGGTCGGGGGCCGCCGCCTCGGGCGCGGCAAGGCGGGGGCCGAGCGCGGCGAACGGCGCGGCGGTGTCGGTCTGTCGCAGCGTGGCAAATCGGGTCATCTTGGCATCCGCTCCAGCGTCCTCTGGACCGAAGCTGGACCAAAACTTCCAAGATTCGGTTAAGCGCCGCGAATTTCCCGCAGCCGCCCCGCCGCGTGGGCCGCGATCTCATCCAGCAGCGGGCCGAGCGCCGCGGGCCCCGCCGCCTCGCCCCGCATCCGCGCCGTGACCCAAGGGTAGAGGTCCTGGTCGTTTTCCTCGAGCAGCGCCTCGAGCCGGTCGAGCGTCGCCGCGTCCATCCCCGGAAGCCGCGCATCCGCGAAGGGCCCGAGGATCAGGTCCATCTCGCGCGTGCCGCGCCGCCAGCTGCGCATCCTGAGCCGCCGCAGCCGCGCCTCGTGATCGTCCATCGCCGGTCCCCCTGGCTTGCCGGGACGGCCGCGTCCTTGCGGCGCCCCGGGGGCGCGCCTATCACGGGGCCATCCCCTCCCGAAAGGCGTGAAGATGAGCTTTCTGTCCCGGACGCTGGCCCGCGTCAAACCGTCGCCCACCATCGCCATGACCAACCTCGCCCGCGAGCTGGCGGCCGAAGGGCGCGACATCATCAGCCTGTCCGCCGGAGAGCCGGACTTCGACACCCCCGCCCATATCCGCGAGGCCGCCAAGGCCGCCATCGACGCCGGCCGCACCCGCTATACCGCCGTGGACGGCATCCCCGAACTCAAGCGCGCCATCGCCGACAAGTTCGCCCGCGACAACGGGCTGGACTATGCGCCGGCCGAGATCACCGTCGGCACCGGCGGCAAGCAGGTGCTCTACAACGCGCTGATGGCGACGCTCAATCCGGGCGACGAGGTGATCGTCCCGGCACCCTACTGGGTCAGCTACCCGGACATGGTGGAACTCGCCGGCGGCACGCCGGTCGTCATCACCGCGGGGCTCGAGGCGGGCTACCGCATCACCGCGGCGCAGCTTGAGGCGGCGATCACGCCGCGGACCAAGTGGGTGATCCTCAACTCGCCCTCGAACCCGACCGGGGCGGGCTATGCCGAGGCGCATCTGCGCGAACTGACCGACGTGCTGATGCGCCACCCCCATGTCTGGGTGCTGGCCGACGACATCTACGAGCACCTCGTCTTCGACGACTTCCGCTTCGTGACCCCGGCCCAGGTCGAGCCGCGGCTCAAGGCACGGACGCTGACCGTGAACGGGGTCAGCAAGGCCTATGCGATGACCGGCTGGCGGATCGGCTATGCCGGCGGCCCGGCCGAGCTGATCCGGGCGATGGGGACGATCCAGTCGCAGTCGACCTCGAACCCCTGCTCGGTCAGCCAGTATGCGGCGCTCGCCGCGCTGACCGGGCCGCAGGACTACATCGCCGAAAGCCGGGCGGTGTTCCATCGCCGCCGCGACCTCGTGGTGTCGGGGCTGAACCAGTGCGCCGGGATCGACTGCCCGACGCCCGAGGGGGCGTTCTACGTCTATCCCTCGATCGCCGGGCTGATCGGCCGGCGCACCCCGACGGGCGCCGAGATCACCGACGACGAACGCTTCGCGATGGAACTGCTGCACGCCACCGGCGTCGCCGTGGTGTTCGGCGCGGCCTTCGGGCTCAGCCCGCATTTCCGCATCAGCTACGCCGCCGCCGATGCGCAGCTGACCGAGGCGATCGCCCGCATCCGTGGCTTCTGCGGCAGCCTGACCTAAGGCGGGCGCGCCGCGGCCCCCCCCGGGGTGCCGCGGCCCCCTCCCCCGGCGGACAGGAACCCGTGGGCAGAGCCGGCGTTGCGGTGACGTCATCCGTCTGAAAGGCCACGCCCATGCTTCCCCACAACACCCTCGTCGTTGTCGCCGATGGCCATCAGGCCGTGCTGTTCCGCAACACCGCCAAGCAGGGCGTCGAGCTGACCGAACAGGAGCGCATCACCCCCAAGCACCTGCAGGACGAGAGCCAGGGGAACCGCCCCCCCGAGACCACCCCGCGCGAAGAGGACGAGGCGACCTTTGCCAAGCAGCTCACCGAGCGGCTGAACACCATGGTGCTGCAGAACAAGGTCGAGGCGCTGGCCGTCGTCGCGGACCCCTCGACGCTGGGGCAGATGCGCCGCCACTACCACAAGACGCTCGAGCAGAAGCTGGTGCGCGAGGTCGCGAAGACCCTGACCAGCGCCTCGGGCGCCGAGATTGCCAAGGCGCTTGGCTGAGCGCACGCGGCGGCCGCCGCCCGACGGGCGCGGCGCCGCTGACCGGGGACCGCGATGACGCTGCTGCTGGCCGTCCTGCTGCTGATCCCGGCCGCGCTTCTGCTGCTGCGCCTCATCTATCGGCCGCCGTCGCTGGCCGGGCGTAGCACCTCGGTGGCGATCCCCCTGTCGGACCGCACCACGATGGGCCGCGCCACGCTGGCGCAGGCCGAGGGGCGTGACCACGCGAGCGGCGTCGTGGCGCTGAACGACGGCGTGGATGCCTTCGGCGCCCGGATCGCGCTGATCCGGGGGGCGGAAGAGACGCTCGACCTGCAATACTACATCTGGCAGCGCGACCTGACCGGGCTGATCCTGCTGGAGGAGATCTGGAAGGCCGCGGCCCGCGGGGTGCGGGTGCGGCTGCTGCTCGACGACAACGGCATCAGCGGCCTCGACCCCGACCTGGCGGCGCTGAACGCGCTGCCGACCGTCGAGGTGCGGCTCTTCAACCCGTTCATCCTGCGGCGGCCCAAGGCGCTCGGCTACGCCTTCGACTTCGTGCGGCTGAACCGGCGGATGCACAACAAGGCGCTGATCGCGGACGGGGCGGTGACCATTCTCGGCGGGCGCAACATCGGCGACATCTACTTCGCCTATGGCGCCGGGCCGCATTACCTCGACACCGACGTGATCGCGGTCGGCCGGGTGGCCGCCGACGCGGGCGAGGAGTTCGACCGCTACTGGGCCAGCCACTCCTCCTATCCGGCCAAGATGATCCTGCCCGCCCCGCCGCCCGAGGCGCCGACCGCCGCGGCCCTCGACGCCGCGCTCGCCGACGAATCGGCCGCCGCCTATCGGCAGGCGGTCGTCACGCGCTCGCTGGTCACACAGATGATCGACGGGTCGCTGCCGCTCGAATGGGTGCCGGTGCAGCTCATCAGCGACGACCCGGCCAAGGGGCTGGGGCGGGTCCGCAACCGCGACCTGATGTTCGCACGCCTCATGCGGCTGATCGCCGAGCCGGACCGCACCGTGGACATCGTCTCGGCCTATTTCGTCCCCGGCCGCTGGTTCACCGAACGGCTGATCCGGCTGGCGGGAGAGGGGCGGCGGGTTCGCATCCTGACCAACTCGCAAGAGGCGACGGATGTGGTCGTGGTCCACTCGGCCTATGTGAAATATCGCCCCGCGCTGCTCGACGGGGGGATCGAGCTCTACGAGCTGCGCGCCACCCCCGCCGCCCCGCGCGAGCCGCGGGTCCGCGGCATCTCGACCCGCGCCAGCCTTCATTCCAAGACCGTGTCCATCGACGACGAGCGGGTGTTCATCGGCTCGTTCAACTTCGACCCGCGCTCGGTGATGCTGAACACCGAGATGGGGATGCTGATCGAAAGCCCGCGGCTGGCGGCCGAGGTGAGCCGCGGCATGGACGAGGTGCTGCCGTGGCTCTCCTACGGCCCCCGCCGCGACGCGAACGGGCGGATCGTCTGGCACGAGCCGGCGGTCGAGGACGCCGAGACGATCCACCGGACCGAGCCGGGCACCAACGCGATCCAGCGCGGGACGCTGTGGCTGTTGGGGAGGCTGCCGATTGAGTGGCTGCTCTGAGGCCGGCGCGGCGGCGCGGCGGTTAAAAGGGGGTATTTGGGCCAGAAAGAAGCCCACCCTCGGTTGTCTTTCTGGCTCAAAACCCCGCCGGCCACCCGCGCCACGCGCGAGTAGCGCGGGGGGGGGGGGCCGTTACCCCGCCTTCGCGGCGCGGCGGGCGGCGTGCAGCAGCGGCTCGGTGTAGCCCGAGGGCTGCGCGGCCCCTTGCAGCACCAGATCGCGCGCGGCGTTGAAGGCCGGGCCGTCCAGCGCCGGCGCCATCGGCCGATAGGCCGGATCGCCCGCGTTCTGGGCGTCCACCTTGACCGCCATCCGGGCCATCGCGTCCTCGACCTGCGCCTCGGTGATGATCCCGTGCTTCAGCCAGTTCGCCAGATGCTGCGACGAGATCCGCAGCGTCGCCCGATCCTCCATCAGCGCCACGTCGTTGATGTCGGGCACCTTGGAACAGCCGACGCCCTGATCGACCCAGCGCACCACATACCCAAGGATCGACTGGCACGAGTTGTCGATCTCATGCGCGATCTCGGCCTCGGAGAGGTTGCGCCCGGCCAGCAGCGGCGGGGTCAGCAGCGCCGAGAGGCTCGCCGGTTCGCGGTCCCGCAGTTGCGCCTGCACCGCCGGCACCGAGGTCCGGTGATAATGCGTCGCGTGCAGCGTCGCCGCGGTGGGCGAGGGCACCCAGGCCGTGTTCGCGCCCGCCTTGGGATGGGCGCCCTTGGCCTCGAGCATCGCCGCCATGTCGTCGGGCCGCGCCCACATCCCCTTGCCGATCTGGCCCGTGCCCGCCAGCCCGACCGCAAGCCCGGTGTCGACGTTCCCCGCCTCATAGGCCGAAAGCCACGCGGCGTCCTTCATCTGCTCCTTCGGGACGACCGGCCCGGCCTCCATGCTGGTGTGGATCTCGTCGCCGGTACGGTCGAGGAAGCCGGTGTTGATGAACACCACCCGGTCCTTCACCGCCGCCATACAGGCCGCGAGATTGGCCGAGGTCCGGCGTTCCTCGTCCATCACCCCCAGCTTGACGGTGTTGCGGGGCAGGCCCAGCACATCCTCGACCCGGGCATAGAGGCGGTCGGCGAAGCCCACCTCGTCCGGCCCGTGCATCTTTGGCTTGACCACATAGACCGATCCGGTGCGCGAATTGCGCCCGCCGCCCTCGCCCAGGTCGTGCATCGCGGCGGCGACCGTCACCATCGCGTCCATGATCCCCTCGGGCGTTTCCTGCCCGTCGAGGAGCACCGCGTCGGTGGTCATCAGGTGGCCCACGTTGCGCACCAGCAGGACGGCGCGGCCGGGGTGGGTGACCTCGCGCCCGGCGGGGTCGGTGTAGGTCACGTCGGGGTTCAGCCGCCGGGTCATCTCGCGGCCGTTCTTGGTGAAGCTCTCCTCGAGCGTCCCCGTCATCAGCCCCAGCCAGTTGCGATAGACGGCCACCTTGTCCTCGGGATCGACGGCGGCGACGCTGTCCTCGCAATCCTGGATGGCGGTCAGCGCGCTTTCCAGCACCACGTCGGCGATCCCCGCCGGGTCGTCCCGGCCGATGGGCGAGGCGCGGTCCACCCGGATGCGCAGCAGCAGGCCGTTGACGCGCAGCAGCACATCCTCGCCCGCCGTCCCGGCGAACTGGGCGGGATCGGCCAGCCCCGTCTCGCGCCCGCCGGCGGTGACGCGCAGCGTCCCGTCCGCGGGGGAAAGCGCGGTCACGTCCGCCCAGGACGCCCCGTCGAGCGGCGCCACCGCGTCGAGATGGCCCCGCGCCCAGGCGATCACCTGCGCCCCGCGGGCGGCGTCATAGCCGCCCGGCGTTGCCTGCCCTGGAATCGCGTCGGTGCCGTAGAGCGCATCATAGAGCGAGCCCCAGCGCGCGTTCGCGGCATTGAGCGCAAAGCGCGCGTTCGACACCGGCACCACGAGCTGCGGCCCCGCGACCTGCGCCAGCTCGGGGTCGACGTTCGTGGTGCCCACGGTGAAGGGTGCGGGCGGCGGGACCAGATAGCCGATCTCGCGCAGGAACGCCTCATAGGCGGCCGCGTCGTGCGGCTGGCCGCGCCGGGCGCGGTGCCAGTCGTCGATCTGGCCCTGCAACGCCTCGCGGCGGTCGAGCAGCGACCGGTTCTCGGGCCCGAGGTCGCGCAGGATCGCGGCATAGCCGTCCCAGAACGCCGCGGGCGTGACGCCGCCGGTCAGGACCTCATCCTCGACCAGCGCGGCCAGCGGGGCGGCCACCTGCAATCCGGCGCGTGCGACATACTCGGTCATCTGGTCCTCCGATCCGTTCGCGCCGTCATAATCCGGGCCACGCGGCATCGTGACAGGGCGCGGATTTTTTTCCATGATCCGGCAAAGCGAGCGAGGGGGATCATGGCCGAGAAGGACGGGGTGCAGTCGGTGGTGCGGGCGCTGTCGCTGATGCGGCTGATGGCGCAGGGCGAGGGCGGCGCCCGGCTTTCGGACCTCGCGCGGGCGGCGGGGCTGCCCGTCTCGACCGCGCACCGGCTGCTGACCACGCTGGAACAGCAGGGCTTTGCGCAGTTCGAGCCGACGGGCTCGGCCTGGCACGTCGGCCGCGACGCCTTTTCCACCGGCATGGCCTATGGCCGCCGCCTCAGCTTCGTCGCCCCGGCCCTGCCACTTCTGCGCCGCCTCCGCGACGCCACGCGCGAGACGGCGAACCTCGGCATCCTCGACGACGACCAGCTCGTCACCGTGAGCCAGGTGGAAAGCCGAGAGATCCGCCGCGCCCTCTCGCCCCCCGGCCGCCGGGTGCCGGTGTTTTCCTCGGCGATGGGCAAGGCGATCCTCGCCACCTGGCGCGACGAGGACGTGCTGGCGCTCGCCTCGCGCGCCGGCCTGCCGCCGCTCACCTCGAAAAGCCTGCGCTCGCCCGAGGCGGCGATGGAGGACATCGCCCGCACCCGCGCCCGCGGCTGGGCGCTGGACGATGAAGAGTTCAACATGGGGATGCGCTGCCTCGCCGCCGTGGTCTGGTCGCCGCAGGGCGAGGCCGCCTGCGCGATCTCGATCTCGGGCGCGGCCGGGCGGCTGACGCCCGACCGGCTCGAGGCGCTGGGGGCGCGGGTGGCGCAGGCGGCGGGAGAGCTTACCGCGATGCTGGGCGGGACCGCGCCCGAGGGCTAGTCGCCCGCCGCGCTCTCGGCCGCGATCTCGGCCGCGAAGGCGGTGCCGAAGCGGTCCATCCGCGCCGCGTCGAGATAGCGCCCGAGGTCCGCGGGCCGGTCGAGCGCGATCCGCCGCAGCACCCCCGCGCTGAGCGAGAGCGGCTTTTCCGTTCCGTCCACGCCCCGCGCCAGATCCCGCGCCGCCGCCTCGAGCCGGTCGTAGAGCGCCCCCGCCCCGCGCCCGGCGAGCGCCCGACGCGCCGGGTGCATGGGCTCGAGCGCCTCGCCCGCGATGACCTCAAGGAAGGCCGCGCCGTAGCTTTCCAGCTTCTTCGCCCCGACGCCGCCCACGCGCGCCATCTCGTCCAGCGTCGCGGGGCGCCGCTCGGCCATCTCGATCAGCGTGCGGTCGGGGAAGATCACATAGGCCGGCACCCGCTGCGCCTCGGCCAGCGCCCGCCGCTTGGCCTTGAGCGCCGAGAGCAGCGGCGCGTCCTCTTCGCTGACCTGGGCGCGCACCTCGGGGTTCTGCCGGGCGCGGGTCACGAGGTCGCGGCGCAGGGTCACGGTCTCCTCGCCGCGCAGCACGGGATGGGCGGCGGCGGTGATCCGCAGCCCGCCATGCCGCTCGGGGTCGGGGCGGATCAGGTCGCGGCCGAGCATCTGGCGCAGGATCGCCTGCCACTGGGGCTTGGCGATCTCGCGCCCGACGCCGAAGGTCGGCAGATGGTCGTGGCCGCGCGCGGTCACCTTGTCGGTGGCGGTCCCGGTCAGCACGTCGATGATGTGGCCCTGGCCGAAGCTCTCACCCGTGCGCAGCACCGCCGACAGTGCCATCCGCACCGGCTGGGTGGCGTCCCAGACCTCGGGCGGGCTGTCGCAGATGTCGCAGTTGCCGCAGGGCGCCGCGTCCTCGCCGAAGTACCCCAGCAGAACCTGCCGCCGGCAGCGGCTCGCCTCGGCCAGCCCGAGGAGGGCGTTCAGCCGCGCGTGGTCGGCCTCTTTCCGGTCGGCGGGGGCCAGCCCCTCGTCGATCTGGCTGCGGCGCAGGCGGATGTCCTCGGGGCCGTAGAGCGTCAGCGTCTCGGCCGGGGCGCCGTCGCGGCCGGCGCGGCCGATTTCCTGGTAATAGGCCTCGATCGACTTGGGCAGGTCGGCGTGGGCGACCCAGCGGATGTCAGGCTTGTCGATCCCCATCCCAAAGGCGACCGTGGCCGCGACGACCAGACCGTCCTCGCGCTGGAACCGGGTCTCGGCGGCGCGGCGGGCCTCGGCCTCCATCCCGCCGTGATAGGCGAGCGCGGGGATGCCGGCGGCGTTCAGGGCAGCCTCGAGCGTCTCGGTCTTGGCGCGGGTGGCGCAGTAGACGATGCCCGACTGCCCACGGCGGGCGGCGGCGAAGTCCATGATCTGCCGGCGCGGCCCGTCCTTGGGCTGGAAGGCGAGGTGGATGTTCGGCCGGTCGAAGCCGCGCAGGAACACCTGCGGCGCGGCGCCCCCGAACAGGCGGGCGACGATCTCGTCCCGGGTCTCGGCGTCGGCGGTGGCGGTGAACGCCGCCAGCGGCACGCCCAGCGCCTGCCGCAACTCGCCCACGCGCAGGTAGTCGGGGCGGAAATCATGCCCCCACTGGCTGACGCAATGCGCCTCGTCCACGGCGATGGCGGTGACTCCGGCGCGGCGCAGCATCGGCACCGTCGCCCCCGAGGCGAGCCGCTCGGGCGCCATGTAGAGGATCTTCAGCGCGCCGTCGCGCAGGCCGGCGAAGACGGCGTCCGTCTCGGCCTCGGTGTTGCCCGAGGTCAGCGCGCCCGCCGCCACCCCCGCCTCGCGCAGGCTGCGCACCTGGTCGCGCATCAGCGCGATGAGGGGCGAGATGACCACCGTCACCCCCTCGCGCATCAGCGCCGGAAGCTGGTAGCAGAGCGACTTTCCACCGCCCGTGGGCATGATCGCCAAGACGTCGCGTCCTGCGGCCACCGCCTCGACGATCTCCTGCTGGCCGGGGCGGAATCCGTCGAAGCCCCAGACCTCGCGCAGCAGGTCGGCGGGCATCAGTAGCCGAGGAAGAACCCGGCGTTGTTCACCAGCGCCCGTTGCAGGATGATGATGCCGATGAACACCACGAGTGGCGCGAGGTCGAGCCCGCCGAGGTCGGGGATCACGCTGCGGATCGGGCGGTAGATCGGCTCGAGCAGCCGGTTCAGCCCGTCCCAGACCTGCGCGACGAGCGGCTGGCGCAGGTTCAGGACCTGGAAGTTGATCAGCCACGACATGATGATGTGGGCGATCATGATGAACCACATCACGTCGAGGATCAGCATCAGCGCCTGGAACAGCGTGGTCATCGCGGGGGCCTCATCGGTGGGGCGGGTCAGCTTGGGGGCGGGCGTGGCCCATCAGCTAGGCCATGCCGCCCCTACGCGCAACCCGCGCGGCACCTGTGCCCGCGCCCGTGACCGTGACCGTGCCAGCACCCCCGCCAGCGTCCACCCCCGCCCGCGCCCTGCCGCGGCGTCCGGGTTGACGCCCCCTGCCCCCGCCGCTAGCCGCAGGGTCAACCGAGGGGTGCCGCCCAGGGAGCCGCCATGTATCCGCTGATCCGTTTCGCCCGCGAAGTCATGGCCGCCCGCCGTGCCCCCCGCCTGCCGCCGATGGGCGCCCATGTCTCGACCCACCGGGTCTGGCCCTGGGACCTCGACCCGTGGTGGGAGCTGAACAACGGCCGCACGCTGACGCTCTATGACCTCGGGCGCATCCCGATGGCGATCCGGCTGGGGATCGTCCAGGCGATGCGCGAGAACGGCTGGGGCTTCACCGTCGCCGGCAACAGCGTCCGCTATCGCAAGCGGATCAAGCTCTTCCACCGCTTCACCCAGGTCAGCCGCACGCTGGGGTGGGACGGGCGGTTCCTCTACATGGACCAGTCGATGTGGATCGAGGGCGAGTGCGCCAACCACATGCTGTTGCGCGTGGCCATCGTCGGCAGCGGCCGCAAGGGCATCGTGACGCCCGCCGAGTTCATGGCCGCACTCGGCTATCACGGCGAAAGCCCGGCCCTGCCCGACTGGGTCCACGCCTGGATCGCCGCCGACGCCCAGCGCCCCTGGCCCCCGGTCCTGCCCGAGACGCTCGAGCGCCGCACCGACGACCTGCCGGCCTGAGCCGCGCTGCGCCTGACCCTGCCGCTGCGACGGGGCATTGAGCCGGACAGCGCCCAGCGCCAGTCTTCTTTCTGGCCCAAATACCCATGACCTCGCCGACCGCCCGCGCCCGCGCCGGGGGTGCTCGGGCAGCGCTTGCCAGCCCGGCGGGTTTCGGTCTTGATGCGCCCGACTGGCCAGCAGGGAGCCGCCATGAACCGCAAGCGCATCTGGGGATGGTGGTTCTTCGACTGGGCGAGCCAGCCCTATGCGACGCTGCTTCTGACCTTCATCTTCTCGATCTACTTCGCCGAGGTCGCCCAGCACCGGCTGGTCGCCGAGGGGGTGGACCCGGCCGCCGCCGGCGCGCAGGCGCAGGCGATGTGGGGCTGGGCGCTGTCGCTGGCCGGGGTGGTGATCGCGGTGCTGGCCCCGATCCTCGGCGCGGTCGCCGACACCACCGGGCGGCGGATGCCGTGGATCTGGCTCTTTTCCGGCTTCTACGTCGTGGGCGCGGCCGGGCTGTGGGTGCTCGCCCCGGATGGCGGGATGCTGGTCCCGGCGCTGATGTTCTTCGGCATCGGCCTGATCGGGATGGAGTTCACGACCATCTTCACCAACGCCCTGATGCCCACGCTGACCAGCCGCGAGGACATGGGGCGCGTCTCGGGCTCGGGCTTCGCCTTCGGCTATGCGGGGGGCGTGGTGTCGCTGATCGTGATGCTGGCGCTCTTTGCCGAAAGCGCCACGACCGGGCTGACGCTGATCGGCCAGCCGCCGGCGCTGGGGCTCGACCCCGCGCTGCGCGAGGGCACGCGCTTCGTCGGACCGTTCACCGCGATCTGGTATGCGGTGTTCATGATCCCCTTCTTCCTCTGGGTGCGCGAGCCCGCCGGCGCGGGCCGGCCGCTGCGCCTCGGCGTGGCGATGCGCGACCTCGGGCGGCTGATCGCCAGCCTGCGGCAGCGCCGGTCGCTGGCGGCGTGGCTGCTGTCCTCGATGTTCTCGCGCGATGCGCTGAACGCGCTCTACGGCTTCGGCGGGGTCTATGCGGGGACGGTGCTCGGCTGGCCGGTGATCTGGTCGGGGATCTTCGGCGTGGTGAGCGCGGTGTCGGCGGCGGTGATCTCGTGGATCGGCGGGCGGGCCGACCGACGCTGGGGGCCGAAGCCGGTCATCATCGGCTGCATCCTCGCGCTGATCCTCGTCTGCGCGATCGTCGTCGGCATGAGCCGCGCGCAGTTCATGGGCCTTGCCCTCGCCCCCGACTCGCGCCTGCCCGACGCGGTGTTCTTTGCCTGCGGCGTGGCGATCGGCGGCGCCGGCGGGATGATGCAGGCCGCGAGTCGCACCATGATGGTGCGCCACACCACCCCCGACCGCGCCACCGAGGCCTTCGGGCTCTACGCGCTGTCGGGCAAGGCCACCTCGTTTCTCGCCCCGTTCCTGATCGCGACCGTGACCACCGCGACCGGCAGCCAGCGGATCGGCATATCGCCGCTGATCGTGATGTTCCTTCTGGCGCTCGTCCTGCTAGTCTGGGTCGAACCAGAGGGAGACCCCGGTCCGTGATGGGCAAGATCAGACATCTCGCCGCCGCCGCGCTGCTGGCGCTGGCCACCCTGCCGGCCAGCCCGGCGGCCGCCGCCGACCCGCTCGCCAAGGACGTGTTCGGGGCCTTCCGCACCTCGAACGGCGGGGCGCCCGCGGCCATCGGCGGCTATTCGCGCGGCTGCGCCTCGGGCAACATCCAGCTGCCCGAGACCGGCCCGACGTGGCAGGCCATGCGCCTGTCGCGCAACCGCAACTGGGGCAACCCGCAGCTCGTCCAGTTCCTGATGGACCTGTCGCGGCAGGCCACCCGCTTCGGCTGGGCGGGCCTCTACATCGGCGACATGAGCCAGCCGCTGGGCGGCCCGATGGTCTCGGGCCACGCGAGCCACCAGATCGGGCTGGACGCCGACATCTGGATGCTGCCGCCGCGCTCGCTGCGGCTGTCGCCGGCCGAGCGCGAGTCGATCTCGTCGCAGTCGGTGGTGGCCAAGGGCGGGATCAGGCCGAGCCCGCTGTGGTCGGCGAGCCACCATGCGCTGCTGCGCGCCGCCGCCTCGGACCGCCGGGTGGCACGAATCTTCGTCGATCCGGTTGCCAAGGTCGCCATGTGCCAGGCCGAGCGCGGCAACCGCGCCTATCTGCGCAAGATCAGGCCCATCAACAATCACGACTACCACTTCCACGTCCGGCTGGCCTGCACCAACGCCGGCTGCCAGGATCAGGACCCCCCGCCGCCCGGGGACGGCTGCGCCGAGGCGCAGCAGTGGATCGCCAACCGCATCAACCCGCCGCCCGCCCCGCCGCCTGACCCCGAATACCGCCATCCGCGCAGTTTCAGGCTGAGCGAGATGCCGCCCGGATGCCGCGCCCTCGTCGCACGCTGATCGCGGCGGCGGCGGGACTGGCGTGGCTGGCGGGCGGGCCGGCGCTGCCGCCCGCCGGTGCCGGGATCGCCGCGGCGGCCGCGCCCGCCGCCGAAGCCCCCATCGTCGAGCCGCTGGGCGCGTTCGTCTGGCGCAACGGAGACGAGGATTTCGGCGGCTTCTCGGGCCTCGAGCTCAGCGACGACGGCAGCCGCTACTGGGCGCTGTCGGACCGCGGCACGCTGCGCTGGGGCAGCATCGACCGCGACGGCCAGGGCCGCATCGTCCGGCTGACCACCGCCGGCAGCGCCCGGTTGCAGGACAGCCGCGGCCGCAAGCTCAAGCCTGGGTATCTGGGCGACGCCGAGGGGCTGGCCATCGACGCCGCGGGCCGCATCTTCGTCAGCTTCGAGGGGCTGGACCGCATCGCCCGCTTCGACGACCCCGACCAGCCGGCGGTGGTCGTGCCCCGGGCCCCGGCCTTCCGCGCGCTCAAACGCAACGCGGGGCTCGAGGCGCTGGCCGTGACGCCCTCGGGCGACCTGCTGACCATGCCCGAAGACTGGCGCGAGGAGGATCAGGGCGACGGGTCGAGCTTCCCCGTCTGGCGCTTCCGCAACGGGGCGTGGTCCACGCCCTACCGCCTGCCCCGCGACCCCCGCTGGGCGCCGGTCGGGGCCGACGTCGGCCCGGACGGCAAGCTCTACGTCCTCGAACGCGACTTCCGCGGCGTGCTGGGGTTTTCCAGCCGGGTGCGGCGCTTCGCGCTGTCCGAGGACCGGCTGGGACCGCCCGAGCTGCTGCTCGAATCGATCCCGCTGCAATATGACAATCTCGAGGGGATCGCGGTCTGGGCCGACGGCCAGGGCATCCGCGTGACCATGATCTCGGACGACAACTTCCTGTTCGTGCAGCAGACCCAGCTGGTCGAGTTCCGGGTCCGCGAGCGTCCCGGCGCCCCCGCCGCGGACATCCCCGCGACGGCGACCGCCCCGGCCCCGCCGCTGTCCTTCGCGGCCCCCGCGGACTAGCCCCGCGCCGCGCAGGGCGGCCGGCCGCGGCTTGACGCACCCGGCCCGCGCCGCTAAGCGCGGCCCGTCCCGCCGTGCGGGGCCGAGTTCTTCCGCTACCTTGTAAAACGGATAAATCCCATGCCGCGTCTCATGCCCGCCATTCTGGCGATGGCGGCCACCGTGCTGGCCTCGAACATCCTCGTGCAGTTCATGCTGGGCGACTGGCTGACATGGGGGGCGCTGACCTACCCCATTGCCTTCCTCGTCACCGACCTAACCAACCGCATCCACGGCGTCCGCGACGCCCGCCGGGTCGTGCTGGCCGGCTTCGCCGTGGGCGTGGCGAGTTCGCTGGTCGCGGCGGGGTTCGACAAGACCACGCTTCGGATCGCCATCGGCTCGGGGACGGCGTTCCTCGTCGCGCAACTCGTTGACGTGGCGGTGTTCGACCGGCTGCGCTTCCGCAGCTGGTGGCAGGCGCCGTTCCTGTCCTCGCTCATCGGTTCGGCCATCGATACGGCGCTGTTCTTCTCGATCGCCTTCGCGGCCGCCCTGCCCGCCGACGCCAACACCGGCTGGGCCAACGAGCTCGTGCCGCTGCTGGGCCACGGCCCGGCGCTGCCGCTGTGGCAGTCGCTGGCGGCGGCCGACTGGGGGGTGAAGATGGCGCTCGCCGTGCTGGCGCTTGTGCCCTACAACGGGCTGGTCCGCAAAATCTTGTCCCGGCCGGTCGAAAACTGATTGACTTGCTTCGGCGCTATGGCACCCTCCGCCTTACTATCAACCCATTGAAAGGAGGTGGTCCAGTGTCGAGAGTGATGTTGGAGAACGGAGTCGGGACAGTCAGGGGGGCCATCGCCTGAGGGCAGCCCCAAGGGTCGATGCACCCTGCCTGGGACCGGATGATTTCCATCCCTAACCGGACCATCTCCTTTGATCTCGCGGGCCGTTCCCAGGGGGCGGCCCGTTCGAGTTTCCGGGGCTCGGCGCGATGCCGTCGCCGTCCGTCGGGCGGCCCACCGCCAGCCCCTCCCGTTTCCGCCGCGCGTGGCCCCCGTGCCACCCTCACCGCCCCCCGTTCCGCCCGGGCCTTGCCGCGCCTGTCAGCTTCCCGTCATCTGGCGGGTCTAGAGGGCCAGCCATGACCGCCCCACTCTCCCCGCCGCCTGCGTCGGCCGCCCCGCCGCGGGTCTCCGTCGTCATTCCCTGCCGCAACGAGGCAGGCAACATCGGCCCGCTGATCGACGAGATCGAGGCCGCCCTCACCCCCCTGTCCCCGTTCGAGGTCATCGTCGTGGACGACGGCTCGACCGACGAGACCGCTGCGCGGGTGCTCGGCATGGCTGCGGACCGGCCGTGGCTGCGGCTGCTCGGCCATCCGCGCTCGGGCGGGCAGTCGGCGGCAGTGCACAACGGTGTCCTCGCCGCGCGCGCCGGGATCATCGCCACGCTCGACGGGGACGGGCAGAACCCGCCGGCCGAGCTGCCGCGGCTGCTCGCGCCGCTCATCGACGGCCCCGAGACGCTGGCGCTGGTCGCGGGGCAGCGGGTCGGGCGGCAGGACACGGCCTCGAAGCGGCTGGCGTCCAAGGCGGCGAACCGGCTGCGCGCCCGGGTGCTGGCCGACGAGACCCGCGACACCGGCTGCGGGCTCAAGGCGTTCCGGCGCGAGGCCTATCTGGCGCTGCCGTTCTTCGACCACCAGCACCGCTACCTGCCGGCGCTGTTCGCCCGCGACGGCTGGCAGATCGCCCATGTCGATGTCGCCCACCGCGCCCGCGGCATGGGGCGGTCGAACTATTCCAACCTCCAGCGCGGGCTGGTCGGCATCTCGGACCTCGCCGGGGTGGCGTGGCTGCTGCGCCGCCGCAAGACCGTCCGCGCCACCGAGCGCCGCCCCGAGGAGACGCCATGACCCTCTCGCTCATGCATTTCTTCAAGGTCACGACACAGGCCGAGCTGCTGTGGGTGATCTTCGGCTTTCTCGCGCAATCGATGTTCATGATGCGCTTCCTGATCCAGTGGATCGCGTCGGAACGCGCCCGCCGCTCGGTCGTGCCGGTGGCGTTCTGGTATTTCTCGCTCGCGGGCGGGCTGACGCTGCTCGCCTATGCCATCCACCGCCGCGACCCGGTGTTCATCTTCGGCCAGGCGCTCGGGACGGTGATCTATGTCCGCAACCTCTGGCTCATCCATGCCGCCCGCCGCCTTCCGGTCGAGTGAGGCGGCGGCCCTCCTGCTGATCCTCGGGCTGACGGCGTGGCGGCTGGTGTGGCTGCCCGCGTCGGACCTCGAACTATACGTGGACGAGGCGCAATACTGGCTCTGGGGGCAGGAGATGGCCGCCGGGGCCTGGTCCAAGCCGCCGTTGGTCGGCTGGCTGATCCGCGCCGCGAACGAGGCGGTGGGCTCCGACGCGCCCGGGGTGGCGCGGCTGCCGTGGCCACTGGTGCATGGCGCGGCGGCGCTGGCGGTCATGGCGCTGGGGCGCAGGCTGGCCGGGCCGGCGGTGGGGGCGCTGGCGGGGGCGGTCTATGCGACGCTGCCGGCGGTGTCGGTGGGCAGCATCCTGATTTCCACCGACAGCCCGCAGCTGCTGGCGCTGTCCCTGTTCCTGCTGGCCTGGGTGGCGCTCCCCGGCCGTCGCGGCGCGGTTCTGGCCGGGGCGGCGCTGGCGATGGGGATGTGGTCGAAATACGCGATGCTGTTCCCGCTGCCCGGCCTCGCGCTCGCCGCCTGGATCGACCCGCGCTGGCGGCGCCCGTGGGCCGAGGTCGCCGTGGTCGCGGGCGTGGCGCTGGCGCTCTTTGCGCCGAACATCGCCTGGAACCTCGGCCACGACCTCGCCACCGTGCGCCACACGGCCGAGAGTGCCGACTGGCAGGGGGCGCTGAACCTGCGCCACGCGGACGTGTTCTGGGCCGAGCAGTTCGCCGTCGCCGGGCCCCTCACCTTCGCCGCGATGCTGGCGGCGCTGGTCGGGCGCTGGCCCGCGGGGCTGCGCGGGCTGGTGCCGATCGCGGCGGCACCGCTCGCCATCGTCACCGCGCAGGCGATCCAGTCAGAGGCGAACGCCAACTGGGCTGTCGGCGCCTATGTCGCGGGCGCGGTGCTGGCGGCGGCGTGGCTCGCCCCCCGCCCGCGGCTGGCGGTCGCGGCGCTGGCGCTGAACGGGATCGTGGCGACCGGCCTGCCGGTGATCGGCACGCTGGCGCAGGAGTGGCGCCGGGACGGCGACCCGGTGCTCGCCCGCTACGTCGGCAACACGGCGCTGTCCGACCGGGTGCTGGCCCGCGCGGCGGGGGCGCCGCTTGTCCTCAGCGCCGACCGGGCCCTGCTGGCCGAGCTGAGCTGGCGCGCCAAGGGGGCAGGCATCGCGGTCCGCGCCGTGCCCGGCCCGGACGGCCCCACCCCCAGCCACTACGACATGATCTATCCGCTGAAGGCCGAACCCGGCCCGGCGCTCTGGGTCGGCCCGCCCGAGGCGGCCCCGGCCTGCGCCGCGGCCCCGAGCCCCCTGCCCCCCGGCGAGGGCGACCTCGGCCGCCGCGCGCTGGCCACCGCGCCGGTGTCGGGCCCCTGCCTCGACAGCCTGCGCCGCTAACGGAAAACCCCGGCCACCTCGCGGCGGCCGGGGCTTTTTTCTGGCTCAAAGACCCGCCGGCGGCGGGGATCAGATCCGCTCGATGGCCAGCGCGATGCCCTGACCGCCGCCGATGCACATGGTCACCAGCGCCTTGTCGGTGTTGGTGCGCTCAAGCTCGTACATCGCCTTGACCGTCAGGATGGCGCCGGTGGCGCCGACCGGGTGGCCCAGCGCGATGGCGCCGCCGTTCGGGTTCACCTTGGCGGGGTCGAGCCCGAGGCCCTTGTTCACCGCCAGCGCCTGCGCGGCGAAGGCCTCGTTCGATTCGATGACGTCGAAATCCTCGATCTTGAGGCCGGTCTTTTCCATCAGCTTCTTGACCGCGGGGATCGGGCCGACGCCCATGATGTCGGGGCGCACGCCGGCATGGGCCCAGCCGACGAGGCGGAACTTGGGCTCGAGCCCGGCCTCGCGCGCGGCCTTCTCGGTCGCCAGCACGATGGCTGCGGCGCCGTCGTTGATGCCGCTGGCGTTGCCCGCGGTGACCGAGCCGCCGTCCTTCTTGAACGCCGGCTTCAGCCCCGCCAGCGCCTCGGCCGAGGTCGATTTCGGGTGCTCGTCCTTGTCGAAGACCACGGTGCCCTTGCGGGTCTTGATCTCGACCGGGGCGATCTGGTCCTTGAACCGGCCCTCCTCGATGGCGGCGGCCGCGCGCTTCTGGCTTTCCAGCGCGAACTCGTCCTGCGCCTCGCGGCTGATCTGGTTTTCGGCGGCGACGTTCTCGGCGGTGACGCCCATGTGGCCGGTGCCCATCGGGTCGGTCAGCGCGCCGGTCATCATGTCCATGATCTGCTGGTCGCCCATCTTGCTCCCCGCCCGCAGGCCGGGGATCAGGTAGCCGCCGCGGCTCATGCTCTCGGCCCCGCCGGCGAGCGCGAAGTCGGCGTCCCCGGACTGCAGCGCCTGCGCGGCCGAGACGATGGCCTGCGCGCCCGACCCGCACAGGCGGTTGACGTTCATCGCCACAGCCGTCTCGGGCACGCCCGCGTTCAGCATCGCCACGCGCGACAGGTACTGGTCCTTGGGCTCGGTGTTGATCACGTGGCCGAACATCACGGTGCCGATCTTGTCGGCCGCGACGCCCGAGCGCTCGATCGCCGCCTTGGCGGCGGTGGTGGCCAGCTCGATCGGCGGGATATTCGCCAGGCTGCCGCCAAAGCCGCCGATGGCGGTGCGGGCGCCGGACAGGATCACGATGTCGTTGTCTGCCATGGTTGAGAACTCCCCCAAACGAATGATGAACTGGCTCGGCGGAGAACCTTAATCATGGCCAAGCCCGGCACAAGGCCCCCCTCGCATCGCGGGGTGGCACGGCGGGATGCCTCCGGCGGGGATATTTGGGTCCAGCCCGAGGCAGGGGGCGGCGCGCCGCGGCATAATTGGCGATTTCCTCGCCGCGGGATTGCGCTTAGGATCGCCGCAAAACGGCAAAGACCGAACCGGGCAGACAGGCACATGAACACCTATCTCAAGCTGGCAATCGTCATGCTGGTCGCCTCGTGCGGCGGCGGCGGGGGCAGTTTCAAGGCGCCGCGCGACCTCGACAACGCCTGCGCCATCGTGGCTGAACGGCCCGCCTACCTGCGCGCCATGCGCGACACCCAGTCGCGCTGGGGGGTGCCGGTGGCGGTGCAGATGGCGGCGATCCATCAGGAATCCAAGTTCATCGGCGACGCGCGGACCCCGCACCAGTACGCCCTCGGGATCATCCCGATCGGGCGGCAGAGCTCGGCCTTCGGCTATTCCCAGGCCCTCGACGGCACGTGGGAGGAGTATCTGAAGGAAACCGGCAAGCGCCGGGCGCGGCGCGACGACATCCGCGACGCGACCGACTTCATGGGCTGGTACATGAACGGGACGGCGCGGCGGCTGGGGATCTCGACCGCCGACGCGGGGGCGCAGTACCTGGCCTATCACGAGGGGCGGTCGGGCTATGCCTCGGGCAGCCACCTGTCGAAGCCGTGGCTGCTCGGCGTCGCTGGCAAGGTGCAGAGCCGCGCCGTCATGTATCAGGCCCAGCTGCAATCCTGCGGCCGGGCCTGAGGGTCGTCGCGGGTGGCGGGCGGCGTCACTTGCGCCGCGCGGCCTCGTTGTTGATCGAGAACTTCGAGGGCTGGATCGCCACGCCCTTCTGCATCTGACCCAGGATCACCGTCGTCCGCTTGCCCTTGTCGTCGGTGACGATCCACTGGCGCAGCTCGGTCGGGTTGGCGGTGAACACCATCTGGATGTTGCCGTATTCGGGATGCGCCGGGTCCTGCGCCCGCACGATCGTCGTGTTCTTCTTCTCGCTGTGCGCCGTCACCATCCCCGACCGGCCGAGGTTCACGTTGTCGGCCAGGATGATCGACAACGGCGTCTTGGACAGCGGATACTGCTGGGCGCCGGTGTTCGACTTCTTGTCGAAGACCGCGACCTGCCCGCCCGAGGCGAGGACGAGCGTGTTGTCGCCCTTGTACTCGAACCGCACCCGGCCGGGGCGCTGGATGTAGACCTTGCCCGGCGTCACCGAGCCGTCGGCGTTCACCTGGCTGAAGTCGGCGACCACGGTCTTGAGGCTGTTGAGGTAGCGGCTGACCTCGTTGAGGGGGATCTTCTCGGCCGCCGCCGGCAGGGCGAAGGCGAGGGCGAAGGCGGGCGCAAGTGCGAGAGAGCGAAGGTTCATGATGGGATCATACCGCCTTTCCAAAGGGTTGCACGTCACGAATAAGGGACGGAGGCGGCCACGAACGCTCGCGTGCAAGTGAGGGTTCCGGGGGCTTGCGCCGCGCCCGCGCCCGACAGGGGCCGAGGGCTGCCGGCCTAGAGCGGCTGCCCGGCCAGCAGCCGAGGCATCGGGTCGAGCGTCAGACCGGCCGCCTGCCGCATGAAGGCGCGGCGCAGCGGCGGGATCGCCGTGACCGCCCCCATGCCCAGGCCCCGCGCCGCGCGCAGCACCGGGTTGGCGTTGGAAAACAGCCGGTTGACCGTGTCCATCCCGAGCCCCAGCGCGGTCGCGTCGAACCGCCGCCAGCGCTGGTAGCGGTCGAGCACGTCGGGGGCGCCGATGTCCTCGCCGCGGCGGGCGGCCTCGACGACGACCTCGGCCAGCGCCGCCACGTCGCGCAGGCCGAGGTTCAGTCCCTGCCCGGCGATGGGATGGACGCCGTGCGCCGCATCGCCCACCAGCGCCACCCGCGCCGCGACATAGTGATCCGCGAGGCTGAGGCTCAGCGGATACGAGAAGCGCGGCCCGGCAAGGCGGATCTCGCCGAGGAAGTCGCCGGATCGGGGCCGCAGCACGTCGAGGAAGCGGGTGTCGTCCAACGCCGCGATGGCTGCCGCCTGCGCGGCGGGCGCCGACCAGACGATCGAGCTGCGGTTGCCCGGCAGCGGCAGGATCGCCAGCGGCCCCTCGGGCATGAAGAACTGCCACGCGGTGCCATTGTGGGGGCGGTCGTGGTCCACCGCGCAGACCAGCGCGGTCTGGCCGTAGCCCCAGCCGCGCCGGGTGATCCCGGCCCGCGCCGCCACGCCCGAGCCGCGCCCGTCGGCGCCGACGAGCAGCCGCCCGGTCAGCACCGCGCCATCGTCCAGCGTCACCGCAACATGGCCGGGCCAAACCTCCTGCCCCGTCACCTGCCGGCCCGGCAGATGGGTCACGCGGCCCGCCATCGCCTCCATCAGCGCGGCGTAGAGGAAGCGGTCCTCGAGCATGTGCCCGACCGGCCCCTCTTCGATCTCGGCGGAATCGAAGACGAGGTGGAACGGCCCCGCCCCGTCGCCCGCCTCGCCCTGCGCGGCCTCGACCTTGAGGATCGGCTGCGACTTGGCCGCGAGCCCGCCCCACAGGCCGAGCGCGGTGAGAAGCCGGCGCGAGGCGAGGGCCAGCGCATAGGCGCGCCCGTCGAAGTCGTCGGCCGCCCGCGCCTGCGCGGGCCGCGCGTCGATCACCGCGACCGAGAGCCCGGCCCCCGCCAGCGCCAGTCCCAGCGCCGGGCCGTTCAGCCCGCCGCCGACGATCAGGATATCGTGGTCCACTGTCATGGCGGGCACCCTATCCGGCCCGCGCGGCGCGGTCCATGCGGCAGGGTGGCCGCCTAGACCCCGAGGGCGCGCGGGTGGCACGGCCGGATGCCTCCGGCGGGGATATTTGGGTCCAGCCCGAGGAGAGGCGGCTGGGGCTGCGGCGCCCCATTGCCCCGCCCGGCGCGGGGCTCTACCGTCCGCGCGTCTCAGGGCGTGCGGCAGGACGGGGGCGGGGATGGATTGGCTCAAGGCGAGCGCCACGGAACAGGGGCGGGCGATCATGGCGGGGCTGGTCAGCCCGCTCGACCTCGTCGAGGGCTATCTCGACGCCATCGCCCGTGCGCCGCTTGCGCCCCGCATCTATGCCCGGCTGACGCCCGAACGCGCCCGGGCCGGCGCCATAGCCGCCCACGACCGGGTGCGGGCGGAACTGCGGCGCGGGCTGCTCGACGGCGTGGCGCTGAGCTGGAAGGACAACGTGGACAGCGCCGGCGTCGCCACCGAGGCGGGCTCGCTGCTGCTCGAGGGGCGGGTGCCGGACAGCGATGCGGCGGTGCTGGCCACCGCCTCGGCGCAGGGGGCGCTGTGCCTCGGCAAGACCCACATGACCGAGCTGGCGTTTTCGGGGTTGGGCCTGAACCCGCCGGTGGCGACCGTCCCGAACGCCTTTGACCCGCAGCTCGTGGCCGGCGGCTCGTCGGGGGGCGCGGCAGTCTCGGTGGCGATGGGGCTGGCGGCGGCGGCGATCGGCACCGACACCGGCGGCTCGATCCGCCTGCCGGCGGCGTGGAACGGGCTGGTCGGGTTCAAGCCCACCCCCGGCGCCGTGGACATGACCGGGATCGTGCCGCTCTGCCGGCGCTTCGACGTGGCCGGGCCGCTGGCCCGCACCGTCGAGGATTGCGCCGCGCTCTACGCCCTCATCACCGGCGACACCGCCCCCGACCTGCGCGAGGCCGGGGCGGCGGGGCTGCGGCTCATGGTGCTGGACGGCGTGCCCTTCGACGACGCCCGCGACGCGCCCGTCGCCGCGTTCGAGGAGGCCTGCGCGACCCTCGCCCGCGCCGGGGTGCAGATCACCCACGCCGCGCCCCCCTGCGTCGCCGAGGCCATGGCGCTCTCGCCCACCCTCTTCGCCCCCGAGGCCTACGGGCTCTGGCGCGACCAGATCGAGGCGGCGCCCGAGCTGATGTTCCCGCCGATCCTCGAGCGCTTCCGCGGAGGCAAGTCCGTCACCGCCGCCGACTACGTCGCCGGGTGGGCGACGCTCGACCGGCTGCGCCGCGACTGGGCGCAGGCCACCGCCGGCTTCGACGCGGTGATCCTGCCCACCGCCCCGATCCTGCCGCCCGAGATCGCCCGGCTCGAATCCGACCCGGCGTTCTTCGCGTCCGAGAACCTGCTCGCGCTCAGGAACACGCGGATCGGCAACCTGATGGGCCTTCCGGCCATCACCCTGCCCACCGGGCGGCCCGCCTGCGGGCTGATGGCGATGGGGCGCGCGGGCGACGACCGCCGCCTGCTCAGGACCGCCGCCGCGCTCGAGGCGGCGCTGCACGGCTGACGCGCCTTCTCCCTGATGCAAATATCCTGGGGGAGGCGCCGCAGGCGACGGGGGCAAAGCCCCCTTTTCGCCTGATTCGCCTTTAACTGGACGCACCCCGGCAATCCCGATACTCTGCAGCCCAACGGGGCGGCACGATCCCGTGACTGTGAGGCAGCGATGAATTCACCCGAGCGGTTCGCGAACCTGCCGGATTACGCCTTTCCGCGCCTGCGGAAGCTGTTGGCCGGGCTGACCCCCGCCGCCGACCCCATCGTCATGACCATCGGAGAGCCGCGTCACGGCATCCCCGACTTCGTCGCCCCGCGGCTGGCCGAGACGGTGGCCGAGCTGGGCAAATACCCCCCGAACGACGGCACGCCGGAGCTGCTCGCCGCGATCTCGGGCTGGATCCGGCGCCGCCACGGCATCGAGGTGGGGCCCGAGCGGATCACCGCGCTGAACGGCACCCGCGAGGGGCTGTTCAACGCGGCCCTCGCCCTCTGCCCCGAGACGAAGGGCGGCGAGACCCCCGCGATCCTGATCCCCAACCCGTTCTATCAGGTCTACGCCGTCGCCGCCGCCGCGGTCGGCGCCCGCGCGGTGTTCGTGAACGCCACCGCCGAGACCGGCCACCTGCCCGATTTCGCCGCGCTCGACGCAGCCACGCTCGACGCCGCCGCGATCTGCTATCTCTGCTCGCCCGCCAACCCGCAGGGCGCGGTGGCGGGGCACGATTACCTCGAACGGCTGATCGAACTGGCCGAGCGGCATGATTTCCTGATCTTCGCCGACGAGTGCTATTCCGAGATCTGGCGCGACACCCCCCCGCCCGGCGCGCTCGCCGTGGCCGAGGCGATGGGGCTGGCGCACCGGGTGATGATGTTCAACTCGCTCAGCAAGCGCTCGAACCTGCCCGGGCTGCGCTCGGGCTTTGCCGCGGGCGCGGCCGACGCCATCGCGCGGTTCCGGGTGCTGCGCAGCTACGCCGGCGCGCCGATCCCCCTGCCCCACCAGCGGGTCAGCGAAACCGCCTGGGCCGACGAGGATCACGTCACCGCCAACCGCGCGCTCTACCAGCAGAAATACGCCATCGCCGACCGCGTCCTCGGCAATGTGCCGGGCTATTTGCCCCCCGAGGGCGGGTTCTTCCTGTGGCTGCCGGTCGAGGATGGCGAGGCCGCCGCCCGCCGCCTCTGGGCCGACGCCGGGGTGCAGGTGCTGCCCGGCGCCTATCTCTCTCGCGAGACTGACGCCGGGAACCCCGGTGCGGGCTATGTCCGCGTCGCGCTGGTGGGACCGGCGGCCGAGACCGAGGATGCGCTGACCCGCATCCGCGACACGCTTTACGCAAGGGGGTGAGATCATGGCCAGCTGGCAGGCAAAGCACCGCGATCCGCTGTTCGACCAGACCACCCAGGCGGCGCTGGAACGGCGCGGCAAGGAAGTCGTCGGCGCGGGGCTCGTGGTGCTGGCGGTGGTGCTGGGCATGATCCTGATCTCGTGGTCGCAGAACGACCCCGGCATCGGCACCGCGACCGACCAGGTGGCGCAGAACCTGCTGGGCCGGTTCGGGGCCTATGTCGCCTCGGCGCTGGTGATGATCGTAGGCTTCGGGGCGTGGGTGCTGCCGCTGGTGGCGCTCGGCTGGGGGCTGCGGCTGATGCTGCACCGGGGCGAGGATCGGCTGATGCGCGGCCTCTTTACCCCCTTCGCGGTGGTGCTGGCCTCGGTCCACGCGACCGCGATGGTGCCGCCCGGCGACTGGACGCAGGCGCATGGCCTGGGCGGGCACCTGGGCGACATGGTGATGGGCGGTCTGATCGGGCTGATGCCGATGGCGCCCGCCGTGGCGCTGAAGGTGATGGCGCTGCTGACGGCGATCGCGGGAGTGGCGGTGACGGCCTTCGTGCTCGGCTTCGACCGGCGCGAGATGATGGGGATCGGTCGGTTCCTCGCCACCGGGCTTGCCACCGCCTACGACCTTGGGATGACGGCGATCGGCCGCGGCGCCTCGGCCTCGGTCGCCGGCGCGCGCGAGCTGCGCCGCCGGGCCGAGGAACGCCGCCGGAAAAACGCCGCGGGGGCGGACGCCGAGGCCGTGACGGCCGACGTGCCCGCCGCCCCTGAGGGCAAGCCGGGCCTGCCCGCCGGCTTGCTCGGCCGCCTGCGCCGCAGCAGCGCGCCCGAGGAGATCCCGCCCTCGGAACTGGTCGAGACCGCCCCCGATTACGACGACAGCGACGGCCCCGACGCCGCCGAGGTCAGCGCCCGGATCAGCGACGCCATCCGCCACCGCGCCGAGGCCGATGCCGCCCGCGACGGCGGCCACGACCCGGCGCAGGACGCGGGACACGGCGACGCCCCCTCCCGCTCGGTCCTTTCGGCGGTGACCGCGCGGCTGACGGGGCGCGCCCAGTCGGTGCCGCCCGCCGCCCCGACCGACACCAGCCGCGTCGTCATGCCGCCGATGCGCAAGCCCAACCCCTCGCGGCAGGCGGTGGCCGAGGCGCAGCCGAGCCTCGCCTTCGACAGCGCCGCCAACGGCTATGAAAAGCCGCCGCTCGCGCTGCTGGCCGCCCCCGGCACGGTCGAGCGGCACACGCTGAGCCAGGAGGCGCTGGCCGAGAACGCCCGGATGCTCGAGGCGGTGCTCGACGACTACGGCGTCAAGGGCCAGATCACCGCGGTCCACCCCGGCCCAGTGGTCACGCTCTACGAGCTGGAACCCGCGCCGGGCCTCAAGGCGAGCCGCGTCATCGGCCTGTCGGACGACATCGCGCGCTCCATGTCGGCCCTGTCGGCGCGCGTCTCGACCGTGCCCGGCCGCACCGTGATCGGGATCGAGCTGCCCAACCAGCGCCGCGAAAAGGTGGTGCTGCGCGAGATCCTGTCGGCCCGCGCCTTCGGCGACACCTCGATGCCGCTGCCGCTGGCGCTCGGCAAGGACATCGGCGGCGAGCCGGTGGTGGCGAACCTCGCCAAGATGCCGCATCTGCTGATCGCCGGGACCACCGGCTCGGGCAAGTCGGTGGCGATCAACACCATGATCCTGTCGCTGCTCTACAAGCTGACGCCCGAGGAATGCCGGCTGATCATGATTGACCCCAAGATGCTGGAACTCAGCGTCTATGACGGCATCCCGCACCTGCTCTCGCCCGTGGTGACCGACCCCAAGAAGGCCGTGGTGGCGCTGAAGTGGGTCGTCTCCGAGATGGAAGAGCGCTACCGCAAGATGTCCAAGATGGGCGTGCGCAACATCGAGGGCTACAACGGCCGCGTCGCCGAGGCGCTCGCCAAGGGCGAGATGTTCCGCCGCACCATGCAGACCGGCTTCGACGAGGATACCGGCGAGCCGGTCTTCGAGACCGAAGAGTTCCAGCCCGAGAAGTTCCCCTACATCGTCGTCATCGTGGACGAGATGGCCGACCTGATGATGGTCGCGGGGAAAGAGATCGAGGCCTGCATCCAGCGCCTCGCGCAGATGGCGCGGGCCTCGGGCATCCATATCGTGATGGCGACGCAACGCCCCTCGGTCGACGTCATCACCGGCACGATCAAGGCGAACTTTCCGACCCGGATCAGCTTCCAGGTCACCTCGAAGATCGACAGCCGCACGATCCTCGGCGAACAGGGGGCCGAGCAGCTGCTGGGCATGGGCGATATGCTGTACATGGCCGGCGGCTCGCGCATCACCCGCGTGCACGGGCCGTTCGTCTCGGACGAAGAGGTCGAGGAGGTCGTGAACCACCTCAAGTCCTTCGGCCCGCCGCAGTACATGACCAGCGTGGTCGAGGGCGGCGAGGACGAGCGCGAGGCCGAGATCGACGCGATCCTCGCCACCGACGGCTCGGACGACGTGCTCTACGATCAGGCGGTGGCGATCGTGGCCAAGGACCGCAAATGCTCGACCAGCTACATCCAGCGCAAGCTGGCGATCGGCTACAACAAGGCCGCGCGGCTGGTCGAGCAGATGGAAGAGCAGGGCGTCGTCAGCCCCGCCAACCACGTCGGCAAGCGCGAGGTTCTGGTGCCGGAGGTGTGAGGCGTCAGTTCTCGCAGGTGATGAACCGCGTGTAGGCCGCCCCCTGCCGGGCCAGGTCCTCGGGCGCAGGCGGCTCGCCCGCGGCGCCGGTGCGGGGGGTGACCCCCTGCTCGGACAGGAACAGCTTGGCGATCTCGCCCCGGATCGCGAAGTTGACGTTCTGGGGGATGTCGCCCGTCTCGCTCGCCGTCACAATGGCGTCGAGCTTCGAGACCACCACCCCCACCACCTGCCCCAGCCCGTTGACCACCGGCCCACCCGAGTTGCCGGGCTGCACGGGGGCCGAGATCTGCATCACTCGGCTGTCGCCGCCCAGGCCCCGCTGCGAGGTGACCGAGCCGCGCGTGACGTTCAGCCCGCTCAGGATGCCGGCGAGCGGGTACCCCAACACCAGCACGTCCGAGTTGAGCGGCGCAGGATTGGGCGCAAAGCTCGCCACCGTCTCGACCGGGGCATCGGTGCGGACCAGCGCGAGATCGAGGTCGCGGTCAGCGGCCAGCAGCGTGGCCGGCTTGCCCTCGACCGCCAGCCGCGCGCAGTCAGCGGCGACATGGGCGTTGGTCAGCACATGGCCGTCGGGCGAGACGACGAAGCCGGTGCCCGAGCCCGAGGTGCGGACGGCCGCGGGTTCGGCGTCCGGCGCAGCGGCGGCCGCCTGCGCCGGCGTCGGATCGGCCCCCGGGCCCGGCGCGGGGCTCCCGGCGGCGGCCCCGGCGTCGGCGGTGACGGGGGCGGTCGCCTGCGACCCGCCGGGTGCCGGCAGGGCGGGCGGCTGCGTCATCGCCTTGCGCACGTCGTCCTCGATCCGGCTCTGGGCCTGCCGCTTGTCGGGGTCGGCGGCCAGCACGGCGGCGAGGCTGACGAAGCCCGTGCCGATCTCGCCCTCGGGCGGAAAGGCGAGCGGATCCGAGCGACCTTTGGCGATGCTGGCCGAAACCGCGCGCAGGATGCCCTCGTCGGGTCCCTCGGCCGACAGCATGAAGGTCGCCCATCCGCCGTCGCGCGCGTCCGAGCGGGTGTAGAGATGCAGCCCGGACCGGGTGGTCACCGCGGTGATGGCCACGTTGTCGCGGCGCAGCAGGTAAGGCTCGTCCGGCCCCGCCTCGCGCAGCGTATAGTCGTGCAGCCGCTGCGCCTGCGCCACGTCGCCGAAGGTCAGGGAATAGCCGAGCGAGCTGGCCGAATGGTTGAAGTTGATGAAGTTGTCAGAGGGCGCGCCGTCCCGCAGCCGGCCGGCCGGGACCATGATCGTCATGTCGAGCGAGGGCATGTAGCGCATCTCCCACCCGTCGCGCTCCATCTGCTCGGAGGCTGAAGCGGCGTAGACCAGCGTGGCCCAGACGGGGATCGGCGTCGTGACGCCGAAGGTCGCCAGGGTCGCCTCGAGCGCGAGTTGGCTCGCGCTGCCCCAGGCCCCGTCAAGCAGCCCGGTGTAGGTTCCCGTGAACGCCATCGCGGCCTGCAGCGTCCGCTTTTCCTGCCGGGCGAGCTGGCGGGCGTCGAATTCCTCGACCAGTTCGTCGGCGGTGTAGGCGTGCAGCGAGCCGGCCACGCCGAGATACGCCGCACAGATCAACGCGAACCTCATCGCCCCCTCCGCCGCATGAACCGCCCGCAGGATGTGGCAGGGCCGTTCCACTGGTCAACCGGTGCGGTCCGTCAAAGTTGAGGGGTCGTGTTCCGTTCGACGCGGGGCGCGCGGCCCGGAGGCGGCGACGCGTCGGGGGCCGGCCAAGGCCACACTTACCGGCGCCCCCCGGGCGGATCGCCGCCCGCCCGGGCCGCCGCCTGCCGCCCACCCGTTGGCAACCTCGCGCCCCTCGCCGATAAGGCGGCATGACCTACTACCAGCTTCACCCCCTCAATGCGCGCCACGGGCTGACCGCGGTGCTGCCCGGCCTCAGGGCCACGGTCGCCGAGGCGGTGCGGCTGACGCAGGCCCACGCCGCGCTGCCGGACTTCGACGTGACCGTGCGGGTGGACCCGGATCGCTGCATTCCGGGATGGGGCGTCGGCGGCCTCGCGCCCGCGCCGGGGGTGATCGAGATCGCGCTCATCCCCGACCTCTGCACGCCCGAGCGGCTGATCCGCACGCTGGTGCACGAATTCCACCACCTGATCCGCTGGGACGGGCCGGGCTACGGCCGCACGCTCGGCGAGGCGCTGGTGAGCGAGGGGCTGGCCGGGCAGTTCGTGTGCGAGGTGCTGGGCGGCCCGCCCGACCCGTGGGACCAGACGCCGGTGGCGGAGGGGCTGGCGAAGCGGGCGATCGCCGAGTGGTCGCGGCCGGGCTATGACCACGGCGCCTGGTTCTTCGGGCAGGGTGAGATGCGGCGCTGGGTGGGCTACGGCCTCGGCGCCCGGATCGTGGCCGAGGCGCTGGCCGCAGCGCCCGACGCGACTGCCGTCACCCTCGCCACCGCCCCGGCCGAGCAGTTCCGCCCGGTGCTGCGGCGCCTCGCCTCACGCGCGGCCGGGGGCGAGACGGCGGCCGAGGACGAGGCGGTGGATGGGGACGGGGAAGGCGCGGCATCCCTCTCTGAGCAAACAAATATCTCCTCTCCCGCCGACGCGGCTGGTGAAACGGAACGGCCCGCGCCGCGTTGAAGGTTGAAGGCCCGGTGCGCGGCGCGCGCCGGAGACCCGAGGATTCACGCCAACGAGGATGCACGCGCATGGCCAGCCACGACGACGCCCGCCCCCCGAAAACCGCAGCCGATACCCCGAACCCCGCCCCGAACCCGGCCCAGGTCCCGGTCCACGAGGACACCAACTCGACCCCGGTGACGGCGCAGTATTCCGCCGAGACCGGCAACGGCGGTGAGCCGCAGCAGCTGACCTCGGACCGTGCCACCCGGCTGACCACCAACCAGGGCATCCCGGTTTCGGACAACCAGAACAGCCTGCGGATGGGGTCGCGGGGGCCGACGCTGCTCGAGGATTTCGTGCTGCGTGAAAAGATCTTCCACTTCGACCACGAGCGCATCCCCGAACGGATCGTCCACGCCCGCGGCTCGGCCGCGCACGGCACGTTCGAGGTGACCAAGGCCATCCCCGAGCTGACCCGCGCGGCGCTTTTCCAGAAGGCCGGCAACCGCTGCGACGTGTTCGCCCGCTTCTCGACCGTTGCCGGCGGGGCCGGCTCGGTGGACACGCCGCGCGACATCCGCGGCTTCGCCGTCAAGTTCTACACCGAAGAGGGCAACTGGGACCTCGTCGGCAACAACACCCCGGTGTTCTTCATCCAGGACGCGATGAAGTTCCCCGACCTCGTCCACTCGGTGAAGATGGAGGCCGACCGCGGCTATCCGCAGGCGGCGTCGGCGCACGACACCTTCTGGGATTTCGTCTCGCTGATGCCCGAGACGCTGCACAACGTCATGTGGGCGATGTCCGACCGGGCCATCCCGCGCAGCCTGCGGTTCATGGAAGGCTTCGGCATCCACACCTTCCGCATGGTCAACGCCGAGGGCAAATCGACCTTCGTGCGCTTCCACTGGAAGCCGCGGCTGGGCGTGCAGTCGCTGATCTGGGACGAATCGGCCAAGCTGCAGGGCGCCGACAACGACTTCCACCGCCGCGACCTCTATGAGGCGATCGAGGCGGGCGGCTATCCCGAATGGGACTTCGGCATCCAGGTCATCGACCCCGAGTGGGCGGCCCGTCAGCCCTATGACGTGCTCGACCCGACCAAGCTCGTCCCCGAGGAAGAGTGCCCGGTCCAGCTGATCGGGACGATGACGCTGAACCGCAACCCCGACAACCACTTCGCCGAGAACGAGCAGGTCGCCTTCTGCCCGTCCAACGTGCCCCCGGGGATCGACTTCTCGGACGACCCGCTGCTGCAGGGGCGGCTGTTCTCGTATCTCGACACCCAGAAGTCGCGGCTCGGGACGGCGAACTTCCACCAGCTGCCGATCAACGCGCCGCGCTGCCCGATGCACAACTTCCAGCGCGATGGGATGATGCAGATGCAGCTGCCCAAGGGCCGCGCCAACTACGAGCCGAACTCGCTCGACAAGGCGGGCGAAGTGGGTGGGCCGCGGGCCGACGCGCGGGGCGGGTTCCGCACCGTGCAGACCGCGACCGACCTTGGCAACGACCCGTCCGAGGGCAAGCTGCGGATCCGGGCCGAGACCTTCGCGGACCACTACAGCCAGCCGCGGATGTTCCTGCGTTCGCTGTCCCAGCCCGAGCAGAACCACGTCGGCGCGGCGATCACCTTCGAGCTTTCCAAGGTGACCCTGCCCCACGTGCGTGAGGCGGTGCTGGCCCAGCTGCGCAACGTGGACAAGGATCTGGCCGCGACCGTCGCCCGCGGGCTCGGCGTCGATCTGCCGGCCGCCGCGCCGACCGACCGGCCCGCGGTGGACCTGCCGCCGTCGGACAAGCTGTCGATCCTCAAGCAGGGCGTGCCGGCCCCCAAGGGCCGCAAGCTCGGCATCCTCGTCGGCGACGGCGCCGATGCGGCGGTGGTCAAGTCGCTGAAGGCCGAGGCCGAGGCCGCGGGCGCCACGGTGATGGTCGTCTGCCAGAAGGTCGGCGGCGCCAAGCTCTCGGACGGCTCGGTGCAGGAGGCTGACGGCCAACTCGCCGGCACGCCCTCGCTGGTCTTCGACGCGGTGGTGATCACGACCGGCAAGGAAGGCTTCGACAAGCTGATCGACGACCCCGCCGCGCTCGAGTTCGCCGGCATGGCGTGGAGCCATCTGAAGGCGCTCGGCCTCTGCCCCGGCGGGCGCAAGATCCTCGCCAAGGCGAACGGGGGCGAGGATGCGTTCACGCTCGACCACGCCGACGCCAAGGGCGTGGTCGCCAAACTGGCCGACCGCGCCTGGGACCGTGAGCCCGCGCTGCGCCCGAAGCCCTGATCCAACCCACATCTCAAACGACGAGGGGCGCCCCGACCGGGCGCCCCTTTCCTCATTCTCCCTTGCGGAAATATCCCGGGGTGAGCCGCGCGCCCCGCGCGCGGCGAGGGGCAGCGCCCCTCCCCTTTGCGGCCTCAGGCCCGCACAGGGTCCAGCACCGTGGACCACAGCTCGGTGTTGCCCACGTCCATCAGCCGCACCTTCATCTGCTCGGTCGCCGCATCGATGTCCACGAGGCCGAAGAACTGCATCCCCTCGCTCGGCGGCAGGTTGGGCCGCTCGGCGCCCGGCGCCTTCACGAACTTCACCTCGGGGCCGAAGGTGCGGTCCATCTCGCCCGGGCCGAAGCTGCCGGCGTGCAGCGGGCCGGACACGAACTCCCAGAACGGGGCGAACTCCTGGAACTCGGCGCGCTCGGGGCTGTACTCGTGCGCCGCGGTATAGTGCACGTCGGCGGTCAGCCAGACGGTGTTCGTCACCTTCTGGTCGCGGATGAAGCGCAGCAGGTCGGCGATCTCGAGCTCGCGCCCCTTGGGGCTGCCGTGATCGCCGTTCGCCACCGCCTCGACGCCGCGCTTTTCCTTGGCGTTGTCCCAGACGATGATCCCGATCGGCATGTCCGAGGCGATCACCTTCCACGTCGCGGTCGAGGCCTTGAGCGCCCCCTTGAGCCACTCGATCTGCGCCGCCCCCAGAAGGGTGGTGCCGTCCCCGGCCTCGGTCTGCATCCCGGCGTCGTTGGCGTCGCGGTAGGACCGCAGGTCCAGCATGAAGATGTCGAGCAGCGGGCCATAGGCGATCTTGCGGTAGATCCGGCCCGGCTCGGCCGGGGTATAGCTGATCGGCGTCATCTCGTGGAACGCCTGCCCCGCCCGCGCCGCCAGCAGCGGGATCGACTTCTCGGTGTAGCGGTCGTCGGCCGACAGGTCCTTGCCCGGCGACCAGTTGTTGGTCACCTCGTGGTCGTCCCACTGGTAGAGGAACGGCACGCTGGCGCAGAACGCCTGCACGTGCTCGTCCATCTGGTTGTACTTGTAGCGGCCGCGGAACTCGTCGAGCGTCTCGGCCACCTTCTCGACCTCGGGGATCAGGACGGTGTTCTTCCAGACGCCGCCGGCGTGCTCCTGCTCGGGCTTCATCGGCCCGTCGGCATAGATCGTGTCGCCCGAGTGGATGAAGAAATCCAGCTCGTGCTGGCCCATCGTGGCGTAGGTCTTCATCCCCTCGGGGCCGATCCCCCAGCCCTGCCCCGCGGTGTCGCCCGACCAGCCGAAGCGGATATTGCGCTTTTCGGTGGGCGCGGTGCGGAACCGGCCGGTGATCGGCTGGCTCACGGCGTTGAGGTCGCTGAGGTCGGCGGCGGTGAAGCGGTAGAACACCTGCTGGTCGGGGGCCACGCCGTCCACGGCGCATTTCACCGTCAGGTCGCTCGCCGGCAGCGCGTTCAGCACCGCCACCCGGCGCGCGTCGGCGAAGCTTTCGGTGGTCGAGACCTCGAGCAGCACCCGCGACGGGCGGTCCACGCGGGTCCAGACCATGCCGCCCGCGGCGTGGGCATCGCCCGACTGGACGCCATGGCTGAAGACGGGGGCGGTGCCGGCGCGCAGGATCGCCGGCAGGGCGAGGACGCCCGCGGCGGCGGTCCCGGTGGCCAGGAGACCGCGCCGGGTCAGGCGCGGCAGGATGAGAGAGGACATGGGCGGAGGCTCCCGGTCAGTGAAGGGGTTGAGGCCCCCGGGTGCCAAGCCAAGGTGACAGGCGCGTGGCGCGGGCGTGTCAATCGCGTGTCAGCGCCCGCTCCCTCGGTCGCTCAATCCCCGCCGAAGAGATCGCGGGTGAAGACCTTGTCCGCGACATCCTCGAGGTCGGCCGACATCCGGTTGGCGATGATCAGGTCGGCGCGGGACTTGAAGTCGGCGAGGTCGTTGACCACCGGCGAGTTGAAGAAATGCGGCTCGTCCAGCGCCGGCTCATAGACGATGCAGGGGATGCCCTTGGCCTTGACCCGCTTCATGATCCCCTGGATCGAGCTGTCGCGGAAATTGTCCGACCCCGCCTTCATCACCAGCCGGTGCACGCCGACGCAAGCCGGGCGGCGGGCGATGATGAGGTCCGCGATCACGTCCTTGCGGGTGCGGTTCGATTCGACCACCGCCGCGATCAGGTTCTGCGGCACCGTCTCGTAGTTGGCCAGCAGCTGCCGGGTGTCCTTGGGCAGGCAGTAGCCGCCATAGCCGAAGCTCGGGTTGTTGTAGTGCGACCCGATGCGCGGATCGAGGCACACGCCCTCGACGATCTGCCGCGCCTCGAGCCCCTTGGTCAGCGCATAGCTGTCCAGCTCGTTGAAGAACGCCACCCGCATGGCGAGGTAGGTGTTGGCAAACAGCTTGATCGCCTCGGCCTCGGTCGAGCCGGTGAACATCACCGGCCCGCAGGTCTCGGCGCCCGCGGTCAGCAGGTCGGCGAAGCCGTGCGCCGCCGGGGTCGTGTCGCCGACGATGATGCGCGAGGGGTGCAGGTTGTCCCAGAGCGCACGCCCCTCGCGCAGGAACTCGGGCGAGAACAGGATCGCGTCGCTGCCATGCTCGGCCCGCATCCGCGCGGTGAAGCCGACGGGCACGGTGGACTTGACCACGACCGTCGCCCCTGGGGCGAAGCGGCGAGACAGCGCGATGACCTGCTCGACGCTCGCGGTGTCGAAGCGGTTGGTGCGGGCGTCATAGTTGGTGGGCGTGGCGACGATGACGTAGTCGGCGTCGCGGAGCGCCTCGGCCGGGTCGAGCGTCGCCGTCAGGTCCAGCGTCTCGCGGGCGAAGAAGGCGCTGATCTCGGCATCCTCGATGGGCGAGCGGCGGGCGTTGACGGCGTCCACGCGGGCCGAGTTCACGTCCAGCGCCACGACCCGGTTCGCCCGCGCCAGCAGCACGGCCAGCGACAGGCCCACATACCCAAGACCGGCAACCGCAATCTTCATCGCATCAATCCCCACGTTTTGCCCGGCCCTGTTGCACCTCAAGGGCCCAGCAGGCAAGGGCCAGACGCCCCCGCAGCGACGTCACCGTGCCTCTTTCCGGCCCCCCTGCACGATCGTCAGGCCCCCGGCCTCGCCCTCGGGCTGGACCTAAATATCCCCGCCGGAGGCTCCCGCCCCCGACACCCGCGGTACCCGCCCGGCCAGCGCGGGCGGCACCTCCAGCCGCGTCCCCGGCCCCGCGCGTTCCGCGAGCCAGCGCAGATCCGCGCGCCCCATCGCGATGCAGCCCGCGGTCGGATAGCCCGGCCGCCGCCACTGGTGCAGGAAGATCGCCGACCCCGCGCCGGGCCGCGCCTCGGGCCAGTTCCAGTCGGTGACGAGGATCAGGTCATAGAGCGGATCGGCCCGCCGCAGCGCCTCGTGGCTGGCCGCGAAGGGGGCGCGGACGGCATGGTTGTAATCGGGATGCGCGGGGTCGTCGCACCACAGGTCGCCCGGCCCGATCGGCTCGGCCCAGGGCGCGGGCGCGGCCATGCGGTCGGGGCGGTAGAGCAGCCCCACGATCCGGTGCGTGCCCGCGGGCGTCGCGCCGTCGCCCTCGCGCTTGGCGGTGGTGACCCCGCCGCGCCCGACCGAACAGGGCAGCACCCGGCCGAAGGCCCACAGCCCCGCGGGCGTCAGCCGCATCACAGCAGATGCCCCGACTTG
Source organism: Paracoccus panacisoli (assembly GCF_042435015.1). NCBI lineage: Bacteria > Pseudomonadati > Pseudomonadota > Alphaproteobacteria > Rhodobacterales > Paracoccaceae > Paracoccus > Paracoccus panacisoli. The sequence continues at coordinate 50,585 of NZ_JBHMQU010000004.1, forward strand.
TCGCGCTTGACCGCCAGATAGGCGTCGTTCCAGCGGTTGCGGCCGACGAGCAGCGGCACGCGCTCGACCACCTCGATCCCGTGGCTCTGCATCATCTCGACCTTGCGCGGGTTGTTGGTCATCAGCCGCACCGCCGAAAACCCCAGCCGCCGCAGCATCGCGGCGCCAAGGCGGAAGTCGCGCTCGTCATCCTCGAACCCCAGACGGTGGTTCGCCTCGACGGTGTCGAACCCCTGCGATTGCAGGTCATAGGCGCGCATCTTGTTGGCCAGCCCGATGCCCCGCCCCTCCTGGTTGAGATAGAGCAGCACCCCCTCGCCCGCGCCGCCCATCGTCGTCAGCGCCGCGTGCAGCTGCGGGCCGCAGTCGCATTTCAGGCTGCCCAGCACGTCGCCGGTGAAGCAGGCCGAGTGCAGCCGCGCCAGCACCGGCAGGTCGCGGCGCGGGGCGCCGATCTCGACCGCGTAATGCTCGATCCCGCCGTCGTCGGGGCGCAGCACGTGCAACCGCGACCGCTCGGCCGCGGCCAGCGGCAGCCGGGCCGAGGCGACCGGCGCCAGCCCTGTCTCGGCCGCAAGCTGCGCCAGCGTCGGGCCGGGCGGCAGCCGGGTCAGGCCCTCGGGCGCGGCGGCCTCGACCATCACCATCGCCGGCAGCAGCTCGGCCGACTTGGCGAGCGCCAGTGCGGCGCGATGCGGCGTGGTGTCGCCGTCCCGGTCGGTGAACAGCGGCCCCTTCATTGGCATCCGCAGGTCGTCGGCCGGATCGGCCACCGCGCGCAGCCAGGACACGTCGGCCTCGACCGGGACGCGCACCCGGGCGAGGTCGCCGTCATAGGCCCGCGCCTTCAGCGTCTCGGCCCGCCGCCCGGTCACGGCCAGCACCACCGGCCCGAGCGCCCGCAGGTCGGCCAGCCGCGCCGGCGACAGCGTCTCGACCGAGGCGCCAAGCCAGCCGCCGAACCCCACCGGCAGGCCCACGCGCAGATCGGCGCGGGCGCGGCTGATGGTCTCGGCAAGGGTGGGGATCAGGCTCATGGCGCCTTGGCCGCAGGGCAAATCATGAAACATTCCGTAACATAACCCCGCCCGGCGACAACAGGATGTGAGAAACATTGCAACCCGCTGGACCCCGCGCCGCCTGCCCCCATGTTGCACCCGAGACGCTCATCAAACGGAGGGCCCCATGGCTGGTCTGAAGAAGATCCTGCTGGTCGACGACGAGGACGACCTGCGCGAGGCGCTGGCCGAACAGCTGGTCGCAACCGAGGATTTCGACGTGTTCGAGGCCGCCTCGGGCGCCGAGGCGGTGGACAAGACCAAGGGCGCGATCTTCGATCTGGTGGTGCTGGACGTGGGCCTGCCCGACACCGACGGGCGCGAGCTCTGCAAGCGGCTGCGCAAGCAGGGGGTGAAGTGCCCGATCGTCATGTTGACCGGCCACGACACCGACGCCGACACGATCCTGGGGCTCGATTCGGGCGCCAACGACTACATCACCAAGCCGTTCAAGTTCCCGGTGCTGCTGGCCCGGCTGCGGGCGCAGCTGCGCACCCATGAGCAGTCCGAGGACGCGATCTTCCAGCTCGGGCCCTATACCTTCAAGCCGGCGATGAAGATGCTGATCGACGCCAAGGACCGCAAGATCCGGCTGACCGAGAAGGAAACCAACATCCTCAAGTTCCTGTATCGCGCGCAGGACGGGGTGGTGGCGCGAGACGTGCTCCTGCACGAGGTCTGGGGCTACAACGCCGGGGTGACCACGCACACGCTGGAAACCCACATCTACCGTCTGCGCCAGAAGATCGAGCCGGAGCCGTCGAACGCACGGCTGCTGGTCACGGAGTCGGGCGGCTACCGGCTGGTGGCCTGACCCTCGCGCGGGCGCCCGGCCAACGGGCGCCCGTCCCTACCGCTGGCTCAGGTGCGCGGGGCCGAGGCCCTTGGGCGCGACGACACCATCGAGCGCCATGAACCGGTCACCCGCGCCTGCGAGCGGCGCACCGGCCCCTTCATCCGCGCCGACGACGCTGAACGACCCGTCCGTCTCGAGCACGACGGCCCGCACGCCCTCGAGCGAGGTCCGCCCGGCGGCCCGCAGCACGCTGCGCAGCTCCTCGACCGCCACCCGCTCGCGCTTGAGAGCATCGGGCAGGACCCGCCCCTCCCACGCCAGCAACGCCGGCTCGGACGCGACGAGGGCGCGCACGCGCTCGGACCGGACCGCTGCCCAGGCGATCACGAACTGCAACCCGCACAGCACGACGAAGGCGGCGATCGCCTCGGCCAGCGAGACGTTCTCGTCCAGCACCGCCGCCGCGAGGACCGAGCCGAGCGAGACCGTGACCACCAGGTCAAAGGCGTTCATCTTGGCCAGCGTCCGCTTGCCGGTGATCCGCAGGATCACGATCAGCCCCGCGTAGCCGAGCACCCCCATGACGAGGACGCGCCCCAGCTCGTCCCATCCGTCAAACAGCATCGTCGGCCCCGCCGCCGATGGCGTCGCGCCCATGCGGCGCGTCCCAGTCGATCACCGGATTGATCGGGATGATGCCGTATTTGTTCAGGTCCGGGTGGCTGCGGTAATAGTGGTTCACGATGTGGTCGTGCCGCACCGTCCCGGCCACGCCGGGGATCTGGTACAGCTCGCGCGTCCACCCCCAGAGGTTCGGATAATCCCGCAGCCACGCCCGGTTGCAGCGGAAATGCGTGTGATAGACGTTGTCGAACCGCACCGCGCTGGTGAACATCCGCCAGTCCGCCTCGGTTAGCCTGTCCCCGGCGAGGTAGCGCTGCCGCGACAGCACCTCGTCGGCCCAGGCCATCGTCTCGAAGACCGGCCCGACGGCCGCGTCATACGCCTCTTGCGTCGAGGCGAAGCCGGCCTTGTACACCCCGTTGTTGAAGTTGTCGTAGACCCGGGCGTTGACCTCGGCCACGCGGTCCGAAAGCGCCTCGGGGCAGAAGGTCAGGGTGCTGCCGGTTAGCCCGTCGAAGGCGCTGTCGAACATGCGGATGATCTCGCTCGATTCGTTCGAGACGATCGTGCCGCGGGCCTTGTCCCACAGGATCGGCACCGTGGCCTTGCCGGTCATGTCCGGCCGCGCCCGCAGGTAGATGTCGCGGACATGCGCCGCACCCAGCAGCGGGTCGCCCGTCGCGCCGGGGAAATCCGTCGCAAAGCTCCACCCGTCGCGGCCCATCAGCGGGTGGACGACCGACAGGCCGATGAGCCCCTCGAGCCCCTTGAGCGCGCGGAAGATCAGCGTCCGGTGCGCCCAGGGGCAGGCGTACGAGACATAAAGGTGATAGCGCCCGGCCTCGGCCGCGAACCCGCCCTCGCCCGTGGGGCCGGGGCGGCCGTCCGGGGTGATCCAGTTGCGGAACCCCGCGTCCTGGCGGCGATAGGCGCCCTCGCCCTCGGCGGCGCCCACGCTGCCATAGACCCATTTCCCGTCGACGAGCTGGTTCATCGGCTTTCCCTTTCCCTGCCCGCGGGCTATCCCGCCCCCCATGTTCACCATCGCGACCTGGAACATCAACTCGGTCCGGCTCAGGGCGGGGCTCGTCACGCGGCTGCTGTCCGAGGAAGCGCCCGACATCCTCTGCCTGCAGGAATGCAAGTCGCCGGTCGAGAAGATCCCCGCGCAGCTCTTCCACGACGCCGGCTACCGCTGGATGGTGGCGCGCGGGCAGCGCGGCTACAACGGCGTGGCGATCCTGTCGCGGCTGCCGATCGAGGATGCGGGCGACCGCGACTATGCGCGGCTCGGCCACGCCCGCCACGTCGCGGCCCGGCTTGAAAACGGGGTGACGATCCACAACCTCTACGTCCCGGCCGGGGGCGACATTCCCGACCGCGAGGTGAACCTCAAGTTCGGCCAGAAGCTCGATTTCCTGACCGAGATGCGCGACGCCTTCCACGCCGACCGGCCGTCGCGCTCGATCCTCGTCGGCGATCTGAACATCGCCCCGCGCGAGGATGACGTCTGGTCCCACAAGGCGCTGCTCAAGGTGGTGAGCCACACCCCGGTCGAGGTCGAGCACCTGCTCTCGGCGCAGGACGCGGGCCACTGGGTGGACATCACCCGGCAGGACATTTCCACGGGCCCGCTGTTTTCGTGGTGGAGCTATCGCAACCGCGACTGGGACGCCTCGGACCGCGGCCGGCGGCTGGACCACATCTGGGCCTCGGCCGACATCGCCGCCGCGGGCCACGCGAGCCGGGTGCTGCGCCCGGTCCGCGGGTGGGAGCAGCCGAGCGACCACGTGCCGGTGGTCGCGGCGTTCGATCTGGACGTCTGAGCCGGTCCTTTCGTCAGCCCGGAACGCGAAAGGGGGGCGCAGGACGCCCCCCCTTGTTGGCCCCACGATGGCGCGGTCAGTGCTGCCGCGTCGGGTCGTGGGTCACCCGCTCGATCTCGGCATCGGCCGCATCGCTGTCGGCCAGCGCGTGATCGCCGAGGTCCATCACCGTCTCGCCCGTCTCCTCCCACGTCGCACGCTCGGCGTCGGACGCGCGGGGGCTGAAAAACCCGGTGATGGCGTAGAAGATGCCGATCAGCGGCGAGATCCAGCAGGCGAAGGACAGCGGGATGTACATCAGGTCGCCCAGATTGCCGTCCATCACCCCCAGCCCAAGGGCCGAGATCACGAACGCCCCGCACGCGTTCCACGGGATCAGCGGCGACATCATCGTGCCGCCCTCTTCCACCGCGCGGCTGAGGTTCAGCGTCGAATACCCCATCCCGCGATAGAGCGGCGAGAACATCCGCCCCGGCAGCGCGATCGAGATATAGGGGTCGCCCGCGACCATGTTGGTGGCGAACGCCGTGCCGATGGCCGAGGTCTGGACGCCGGCGAACGACGTCACCCGCGCGATGATCGCCTGGATGATCGCCTCGAGGCAGCCGGTGCGCTCGAGCGCGCCACCGAAGCCCAGCGCGATGAGCATCAGCGAGATGGTCCACATCATCGACTGGATGCCGCCCTTGTTCAGCAGCGTGTCGATCTCGGCGATGCCCGTCTCGGTGCGGAACCCGTCGTTGGCCTAGCTGAAGACGTCGTGCAGCCCCGCGCCCTGATAGAACATCGCCACCAGCGCCCCGAGCAGCACGTCGGCAAAGAGCGACGGCAGCGGCGGCTTCTTCATCAGCGCGAGGATCAGCACCGCGAGCGCCGGCAGCAGCGGGATCAGCCCGAGCTGGAAGTCCTGGTCAAGCCGGGTGGTGATGCGCTCGATGCTGGCGAACGAGGTGTCGGCGGGCTCGATCAGCGCGTAGCCCGCGACGGCATAGATGGTCAGCGCGATCAGCATCGCCGGCACGGTGGTCGGCATCATGTTCTTGATGTGGTCGAAGACGTTCTGGCCGGTGACCGCCGGGGCGAGGTTGGTGGTGTCCGACAGCGGCGACACCTTGTCCCCGAAGAACGCACCCGAGACGACCGGGCCCGCGGTCCAGACCGGCGGGATGCCGAAGCCCGCGCCGATCCCCATGAGCGCAAGACCGATGGTCCCGACTGTGCCCCAGCTCGTCCCGAGCGAGACCGAGACGACCGCGCACAGCACCATCGCCGCGGCGAGGAAGATCTGCGGCGTCAGCACCGTAAGACCGTAATAGATCAGCGTCGGCACCGTCCCCGAGGCGATCCAGACCCCGATCAGCATCCCGACGACGATCAGGACCGACAGTGACGGCATCGAGACGTGAATGACGTGAAAGACCCCCTCGCGGATATCCATCCAGCGCTGCCCGCGCAGCACGCCCAGCAGGCCGGTGAAGGCGAGGCCGAGGATCAGCGGGATATGGGGGGTGAAGTCGTTGTAATAGAAGAGTTGCAGGGCCAGCAGGCCCAAGGTGACGATGATCGGCAGTATCGCCAATCCGAGCGACGGCAGGGTGCGCGGCCCGGTGTCCTGAACGGTTGCATCCGTCAAGCGGTGGCTCCTCTCGTTAGGTCATTGAGGTTGACCCTATAGCGGAAAGATCACGTTCTGGCTACCTTGCAGGGAAACCGCAGGTCGGCCCTGCCGGTTCCGGGCCGGGATTCGCGAGGGTCCGATAGGGTGGATCGTGCGGCCCTGAGGCTCCACGGTGGGGAATGGCGGCCCGCACCGGCTCACGGCGAGGGCGCCGCTGGCACCGCCTCCCGGTCCCCGAAACGGAAGCGGCGGACCCGCAGGCCCGCCGCCCCCGTTGCGGATCAGGTCAGGCTCAGGCCCCGATCACGCCGCCGTCGTCGCGGGTGATGACCAGCGTGACCGAGCGCGGGATCGCGCCGTTCCCGTCCGGGTAGCTCGAGCTGAACTTGCCGGCCGCATAGTCCTCGGGCGACGTGGTGGCGCCGGGGTGCTGCAGGCCCACGAACATCGTCTTCTGGTCGGGGGTGGTGATGACGCCCGTCACCTCCTGCCCGATCGGGCCGGTCAGGAAGCGGCGGATCTCGCCAGAGCGCGGGTCGGCGCAGAGCATCTGGTTGTTGCCCATCTGCTCCATGTCGCCCTTGTACATGTTGTCCTCGCCGATGTCGGTCTGGATCCACAGGCGCGAGTCGGCGTCGAACCACAGCCCGTCCGGGCAGGCGAAGATGTTGTCCTCGCCCAGCGCCTCGCCGGTGAAGACCCGGCTGGTGTCGGCGTCGCCGGCGATCACGAACAGATCCCAGGTGAAGGCGGTCTGCGCGTGGTCGGCATCGCGGTAGCGCCAGCGGACGATCTGGCCGAACTGGTTCTTGGCCCGCGGGTTGACCGGATCGACCTTGGCCTCGGTGCGCTTGGTGTTGTTGGTGAGGGTGAAGTAGACCTCGCCGGTGTTCGGATCGACCGCGCCCCACTCGGGGCGGTCCATCTTGGTCGCGCCGGCGAGGTCGGCCGCCGCACGGGTGTTGACCAGGATCTCGCCCAGGTCGGCGAAGCCCGCCTCGGGCGTCAGGCCGTTCTCGCCCGGCGCCAGCGCCAGCCACTCGCCCGACCCATCGGGGTTGAAGCGCGCGACGTAGAGCGTGCCCTCGTCGAGGATCGAGCCGTCCGTCACGCCCTTCTGGAACGGCGCCTTCGACACGAACTTGTAGATGTACTCGAACCGCGAGTCGTCGCCCGAGTAGCAGACCACCGGCTTGCCCTCGACCGCCGGGGCGAAGACCACGCCCTCATGGCCGAAGCGGCCGAGGTGGGTGCGCTTGACGGGCTTCGCGTCGGGCTTGAACGGGTCGATCTCGACCATCCAGCCGAACTGGTTCGGCTCGTTGCGATAGTCCTCGGCGGCCGACGCGCCCTTGGTCGAGGCGTCGAAGCGGATGTATTCGTCCGCGCCGCCCGCCGCCTTCTCCCACCCGTAGCGGCCGTTCTTGCCGGCGACCACGCCATAGCGCTTGAGCTCGCGCGGCAGCTTCGGCTCGCCGTTCTCGGCGTCGTGGCTGGTGAAGTAGCCCGCCCAGTTCTCTTCGGCGGCCATGTAGGTGTTCCACGGCGTCACGCCATGGGCGCAGTTGTTGATCGTGCCGCGGGTCTTGTCGCCGTTCGGGGCGTATTTCGTGACCAGCAGCTTCGAGCCCTTGGCGGGGCCGGCGATGTCGATCTCGGTCAGCGCGGTGATGCGGCGGTTGTGGGCGTCGGCCACCGGCGCAAAGGCGCCGTCCGCGCCCTTGGTGATGCGGTAGACCGAGACGCCGTGGGCGTTCATTTCCTTCAGCACGTGGTCGTCGGGGCGGGTCTCGCCGTCATAGACCACCTCGTCCGACTCGAGCGCCCGGCCCTTGTAGGCCTCGGCGTGCAGGAAGCGCGGCTCGATGTATTCATGGTTCACGACCAGCAGCCCGTCGTCGGACGAGCCATCGATCGGGAAGAAGTGCATCCCGTCGTGGTGCATCCCGGTCTGCATCGCCTGCTCGGCCCCGGTGTTGGCGCCGGGGCGGAAGGCCGGCATGTCGCCGAGGATCGGGGTGCCCCAGGCGCCCAGCGTGCGGACGGTGTAGCCCTCGGGGACGACGACCGTGTCGCCCATCCCGACCGAGACGGCCTTGAAGCCCAGCAGGCCCGGGGTCGGCGCGGCGGTGGCGGTGGCGCCGGCGACAGGGTTGCCGCCCGCGGTGGTGGTCTGGGCCAGCGCCCCGCGGGTGCTCAGCCCGGTGCCGAAGACGCCAGTGACGGCCGCGGCGAGCCCGCCGAACAGCACGCTGCGGCGCGAGGCGCGGGCGGTTTCCACCACGTCGTAGAAGGTCGGGTTGGCCGAGGTGTTCGACAGCCCCTCGTCACCCGGCTCGAAGTCCGGCGATTGGGTGGGATCGGCGTAATCCGCCTCATAGTTCATGTCGTCGCGCATCGGTGGCTCCGTTCGAATGGCGTGGACTGGCGTTGCGGGGCGGTCATGCCCCCGCCGCATGACGCGGGGATGGCAATCGCGCGACGGTTTCGTGACAGGCCGCGCCCCCCTGCCGCCCCCCGGGCGTCGTGGCCGCCCGCCGCGGCGGTCTTTCCCTTTCGCCGCCGAGACCCCATATTGCCGCCGAGTTCGCGCAATGAGGTTCCCCATGCTGTTCGGCGACACCCCGGCCGCCCCCGCGCCGTCGGATTTCATCAAGGACGTGTCCGAGGCCGATTTCATGGCCGAGGTCATCGACGCCTCGATGCAGGTGCCGGTGATCGTCGATTTCTGGGCGCCGTGGTGCGGCCCGTGCAAGACGCTCGGCCCCGCGCTCGAGGCCGAGGTGGCGCGCCACAAGGGCCGGGTGCGGATGGCCAAGGTGGACGTGGACAAGAACCAGATGATCGCCGCGCAACTCCGCGTGCAGTCCATCCCCACGGTCTTCGCCTTCTTCCAGGGCCAGCCGGTCGACGCCTTCCAGGGCGCGCTGCCGGCCAGCGAGATCAAGAAGTTCGTCGAGAAGCTCGTGGCGCTCGGCGGCGACGACGGCGGCTTGGGCGCCGCGCTCGAGGCGGCCGAGGCGATGCTGGCCGAGGGGGCGGCGGCGGACGCGGCCGAGACCTTCGACGCGATCCTCGGTGAAGAGCCCGAGAACGCGCAGGCCTGGGGCGGGCTGGTCCGCGCCCGGCTGGCCGCCGGCGACGCCGACGCGGGCGACGCGGCGCTGTCCGCCGTGCCCGCCGCGGTGGCCCGCACCGCCCCGGTCGAGGCCGCCCGCGCCCAGCTCGCGCTCGCCCGGCAGGCTGCCAACGCCGGCCCCCTCGCCGATCTCGAGGCCCGCGTCGCGGCCGATCCGGCCGACCATCAGGCCCGGCTCGACCTCGCCACCGCGCTGCACGCCGCGGGGCGCGTCGAGGAGGCCATCGACCAGCTGCTCGAGTCGTTCCGCCGCGACCGCGACTGGAACGACGGCGCCGCCAAGGCGCAGCTTCTGACCATCTTCGACGCGCTGCCGCCCACCGATCCGCTGGTGCAGAAGGGCCGCCGCCGGCTCAGTTCGCTGATCTTTGCCTGAGCCGCGGCGCCTGACGATGGCCCCCGGCACCCCGCCCTTCCCCGACACGCTGCCGCTGTTCCCGCTGCCCGGCGCGGTGCTGCTGCCGCGCACCCGCCTGCCGCTGCACATCTTCGAGCCGCGCTACCTGCAGATGATGGAGGACGTGCTGCGCTCGGGCGACCGGCTGATCGGGATGATCCAGCCGATCGGCGAGGGGCTGGCCGCGGTGGGCACCGCCGGCCGGGTGGCGATGTTTTCCGAGGATGACGACGGGCGGATGATGATCTCGCTGCGCGCCGTCTCGCGCTTCCGGCTGGTCGAGGCGCTGGACGGCTTCACCCCCTACCTGCGCGGCAAGGTGGACTGGGCGGGCTACGGCGCCGACCGCCGCGGCGCGGTGCCCGACGACCCCGAGTTCGACCGCCCCGCCTTCATGGAGCGGCTGGGCCGCTACATGGCCGCGCGCGACCTTTCGACCGACTGGAACGCGGCGGAGGAGGCGGGGGACGAGCTGCTGGTCAACTCGCTCTCGATGCTGTTGCCCTTGGGGGTCGAGGAAAAGCAGGCGCTGCTCGAGGCCGCGACCCTGCCCGAGCGGCGGGCGATCCTCGACGGGCTGATGGAATACGCGCTGCGCGGCGGCGACGACGAGGAGAGGCTGCATTGACCGACACCCACCCCGACGCGGCCCCCCGCCCCGCCTTCGACCGCCATATGCTCGAGGCGCTGGTCTGCCCGGTGACGCACGGGCGGCTCGACTATGACGCCGCCCGGCAGGAGCTGGTGTCGCGCACCGCCGGGCTCGCCTTCCCGATCCGCGACGGCATTCCGATCATGCTGGTCGGCGAGGCGCGGCAGATCAAGGCGGGCTGAGGGGCGGGGCGGCCTCCGCCCCACCCCGCTATCCCGTGGCGTCTCAGAGCCCCGCCGCCTCGTCCGCGCCGATCATCAGGTTGAGGTTCTGCACCGCCGCACCCGAGGCCCCCTTGCCGAGGTTGTCGAGCACCGCGACCACCACCGCGCAGCCGTTCGCGTCGTCGCCGTGGACCGACAGTTCAAGCTGGTTCGTCCCGTTCAGCGCCGTCGGCACCACCCGCGGCGCGGGGTCCACCACCTGCACGAAGCGGCTGCCGGCATAATGCGCCTCAAGCGCGCCGCGCAGATCGGCGATCCGCCGCCCGCCGAGCTGCAGCGGCAGTTGCACCATCATCCCCTGCGCATAACGCCCCACCGCCGGAGCGAAGACCGGCCGCCGGGTCAGCCCGGTGCGGGCCATGATCTCGGGCAGGTGCTTGTGGCCCTGACCCAGCGCATAGGCGAAATGGGCGGGCGCGCCCTCGGCCTCCATCTCGGCGATCATCTCCTTGCCGCCGCCGGTGTAGCCCGAGACGGCGTTGAGGCTCAGCGCCTCGTCCGCCGCCACCAGCCCGGCTGCAACCAGCGGCGCGAGGATGGCGATGGCGCCGGTCGCATAGCAGCCGGGGTTCGCCACGAAGCGCGCGCCGGGGATCGCGGCGCGGGTCTCGGCCGAGAGCTCCGGGAAGCCGTAGGTCCAGCCGTCGGCCACCCGATGCGCCGTCGAGGCGTCGATGAACCGCACCGGCAGCCCCTCGGCCAGCGCCACCGAATCGCGGGCGGCGGCGTCGGGCAGGCAGAGGATCGCCACCTCGGCCTCGGCCAAGGCCGCGCGGCGGGCGTCGGCGTCCTTGCGGCGCGCGGGATCGACCTGCACCAGCGCGATATCCTCGCGCCCCGCCAGCCGCTCGCGGATCTGCAGGCCGGTCGTGCCGGCCTCGCCGTCGATGAACACCTTCGTCGCCATGTGTGGCCCCCTTTCGTGCCGTCCCGATGTGGCCCAGCCGGTCAGCCCGCGCAAGTGGGCGCGACAAGGACGAAATGCCGGCCCCGCGCGTTGTCGAGGCTGAAGCCCGCCCCGCGCCCGGGCACCGCGTCGAGCGTCAGCGGCACGTCGGCCCACGCCGCCGCCTGCGCCCCGCCGGTCCAGAACCCGGCGCCGCCGACCGTCCCCAGCCGCACGTCATGCGCGCCCAGCCGGAACGCGCCCTCGGGATAGACCATCGGCGCGGTCCCGTCGCAGCACCCGCCGGACAGGTGGAACATCACCGGCCCGTGCTCGGCCTCGATCTCGGCCAGCAGCGCGAGTGCGGCGGGGGTCGCCGTGACCCCGCTCATGACGCCAGCCGCGCTTCGAGGAAGTCGAGCACCCGCACCTCCTCGGGGCGCAGCCCGCCCTCGTCCAGCTCCTCCGCGATCTCCTCGCGGATCTCGAGCTTCAGGTCGGCGTCGAGATAGCTGTCGATCACCGTCGGGTGGACATAGCACTTGCGGCAGATGGTGGGGGTGTTGCCCAGCCGGGCGGCCACCTGCTCGATCGCCTCGCGGACATTGCGCTTGGCGGCGGCGGCGCTGTCGGCGGCCTCGTACTCGGCCAGCGCCAGCGCGGCGAGCACCGTCCCGGTCCAGGTGCGGAAATCCTTGGCGGTGATCCCCTCGCCAGTGATCTCGCGCAGGTAGGCGTTGACGTCGCCCGAGGTCACCTCGCGCTGCGCGCCCGTGTCGTCGAGATACTGGAACAGGTGCTGGCCCGGCAGCTCCTGGCTCTGCCGCACGATCCGCGCCACGCGCCGGTCGCGCAGGCCGAGGTCCCAGGTCTTGCCCGACTTGCCCTTGAACCGGAACCGCACCTCGGTCCCCTCGACCTTGACGTGGCGGTCGCGCAGCGTGGTCAGCCCGTGCGACTTGTTCTGTTTCACATAGTCGGCGTTGCCCACCCGGATCATCGTCGCCTCGAGCAGATGGACGACCGTCGCCAGCACCTTCTCGCGCCCCATCCCGCGGCGGGCCATGTCGGCGTCCACCCGCGCCCTGAGCCCCGGCAGCACGCGGGCGAAGGCCAGCATCCGGTCATACTTGGCGCTGTCGCGGACCTCGCGGAAGCGGGGGTGATAGCGGTACTGCTTGCGCCCCTTCGCGTCGCGCCCGGTGGCCTGGATGTGCCCCTCGGGGTCGGCGCAGATCCAGACGTCGGCATAGGCGGGCGGAATGGCCAGCGACCTGATCCGCGCCAGCTCGGCCTTGTCGCGGATCGGCCGGCCGTCGAGGCCGCGGTAGCTGAACCCCTTGCCCGCCTTGCGCCGGGTGATCCCCGGATCGCCGTCCGAGACGTAGCGCAGCCCGACGCTTTCGGCCGCATCCTGCGGATCGACGATGGTGCCGCTGTCGTCCAAGGCGATCCCTCCCCGCGGTGCTCTGCCGTTTCCCCGAACGTCCTGACAGTCGCGCGAGTTGCGGAACCCCGCCCGCGCCGGGCCGGTTTTCCTCGGGCAACAGGAAAGGACACGCACATGGCCGACCAGAAGCCCAACTCGACGCCCGACCAGAAGCCCGACCAGAAGCCGGAATTGACCCGCGACACCGACGCTTATCTGCATGACCACGACACCCCCTCGCACGGCGGCCGCGCCGGCGGGACGATGGCGCAGGCGATCGGGTCCGAGGACGAACACAAGCGCGCCGACGAACCCGACGCCGGCCCGACCCGCGTCCGCAAGGCCGACGAGCATCGCATCGGCACGAGCAACCTCGGCACCGAGAACCGCTGAACGGGAAAGGGGGCGCCCGCGACAGGCGCCCCCCCTTCTTTCTTGCCCAAATATCCTGCGGGGGTCCGGGGGCGCAAAGCCCCCGGTCGCAGCGGCTCAGAAGAACCCGAGCTTGGACGGCGAGTAGCTGACCAGCATGTTCTTAGTCTGCTGGTAGTGGTCGAGCATCATCTTGTGCGTCTCGCGCCCGATGCCCGACTGCTTGTAGCCGCCGAAGGCCGCGTGCGCGGGATAGGCGTGGTAGTTGTTGACCCATACCCGGCCCGCCTTGATCCCGCGGCCCATGCGGTAGCAGGTATTCATGTCGCGGCTCCACACTCCCGCGCCGAGGCCGTAGAGCGTGTCGTTGGCGATCGACAGCGCCTCGGCCTCGTCCTTGAAGGTCGTGACCGAGACGACGGGGCCGAAGATCTCCTCCTGGAAGATCCGCATCTTGTTGTTGCCCTTGAAGATCGTCGGCTTGATGTAATAGCCGCTCGACAGCTCGCCCCCGAGGTCCGCGGCCTCGCCGCCGGTCAGCACCTCGGCGCCCTCGCCCCGGCCGATGTCGAGGTAGGACTTGATCTTGTCGTGCTGCTCCTTGCTGGCCTGTGCGCCGATCATCGTATCGGACTCGCGCGGGTCGCCCTGCTTGATCGCCTGGGTGCGGGCGACGGCCTTCTCCATGAACTGCTCGTAGATCGACTCCTGCACCAGCACGCGCGAGGGGCAGGTGCAGATCTCACCCTGGTTCAGCGCGAACATGGTGAAGCCTTCCAGCGCCTTGTCGAGGAAGTCGTCGTCCTCGCGCGCGACGTCGGCGAAGAAGACGTTGGGCGACTTGCCGCCGAGCTCGAGCGTCACCGGGATCAGGTTCTCGGCCGCGTACTGCATGATCAGCCGACCGGTCGAGGTCTCGCCGGTAAAGGCGATCTTGGCGATCCGCTTCGACGAGGCGAGCGGCTTGCCGGCCTCGAGACCGAAGCCATTGACGATGTTCAGCACGCCCGGCGGCAGCAGGTCGCCGATCAGGTCGGCCCAGACCATGATCGAGGCCGGCGTCTGCTCGGCCGGCTTCAGCACCACGCAGTTCCCGGCCGCAAGCGCCGGGGCGAGCTTCCAGCACGCCATCAGCAGCGGGAAGTTCCACGGGATGATCTGCCCCACGACGCCCAGCGGCTCGTGGAAGTGATAGGCCACGGTGTTGTCGTCGATCTGGCTGAGCGAGCCCTCCTGCGCGCGCAGCACGCCGGCGAAATAGCGGAAATGGTCGATCGCCAGCGGCACGTCGGCGGCCATCGTCTCGCGGATCGGCTTGCCGTTGTCCCAGGTCTCGGCGGTGGCGAGCAGTTCGAGGTTCTGCTCCATCCGGTCGGCGATCCTGAGCAGGATGGTCGAGCGTTCCTGCGCGCTGGTCCGGCCCCACTGGTCGGCGGCGGCATGGGCCGCGTCGAGCGCGAGGTTCACGTCCCCCTCGTCCGAGCGGGCGATCTCGCCCATGTCCATCCCGGTGATCGGGGTCGAGTTCTGGAAGTAGCGCCCGGCCTGCGGCGCCACCCACTTGCCGCCGATGAAGTTGTCGTAGCGCTTGGCAAACGGCATGTTGCCAACCCCCTTGAAGGGGTGCGTCTGGTCGTTCGGCATGGTTCTTGTCCTCCCTTCGGCCCGGTCCTCCACCGGGCCTACGAAGGTGATGGTGCGAGAGCGCGGCCCCGCCGGTCAACAGGGCGGCCGCGGATCGCCGGGGCCGACTGTCTCACCCGTGAGACGCCGCCGGGGCACCGGGCGCGCCGGCTGCACGTGGCGCGCCGGGGGCCTCGCGCCCCGCGCCGCCCAGGCCCAGCCGAGCCATCTTGCGATAGAGCGTCGCCCGCCCCACCCCCAGCGCCCGCGCCGCCGCGGTGACGTTGCCGCCCGAGCGCGCCAGCGCCCGCGCCAGCGCCGCCCGCTCGGCGCGCTCGAGCCCCGTCAGGTCGTCCTCGCGCCCGATCAGGTCGGCCAGCGGCCGCGGGGTCAGCGCCCCGCTGCGCGGCAGGCCCAGCGCCCGGCGCGCGTCACGGGTGGCCCCGATGGCCAGCTCGTCGCGGTCCACGGCGACAAGCGCCTCGGTCCCCTCGCCCGCCATGACGATGCGGGCGCCGGGAAAGGCGGCGCGGAACCACGCCGTCTCGATGGCGCGCGCGGTCTGGGCCACCATCGCGGCAATGAGCGCGTTGATCTGCTCGGTCTGGTCGGCGCGCGCGGAACTCACGTCCAGCGCCGCGATCACCGCCCCGTCGGGGCCGTGGATCGGGGCGTCGATGCAGCTCATGGCGGTGTTGCGGGACAGGAAATGCTCGTCGCGGTGGATGATGACCTGCCGCCCTTCGGCCAGGCACGTGCCGACCCCGTTGGTGCCCTGCGCGGCCTCGGACCAGTCGGCCCCGCAGGCGAGGTCCCAGCCGTCGAACACCGCCGCATCCCCGGCCGAGACCCGGCGGTCGAGGATGATCCCCGCCGCATCGGTCAGCACGACCGAGCACCCCGAGGCGCGCACCAGCCCGTAAAGCTGTTCGACCCGCGGCGCGGCGACCGACAGGAAGCCGCCCATCGCTTCGCGCCGCCGGGCGATCCCGGCCGCATCCAGCCGCTCGGGGCGCAACGGTGCCGAGGGGTCGAGCCCGTGGCGCAGCGCCGAGCGCCGCCAGCTTGCGGTGAGCGGGGTCAGGTCGTCGTTGGCGCGGGTGCGCTCGATCACCCGGTCGGCGTGGGGGCGCGGGGTGACGGGGCCGCGCGCCCGCGCACCGCCCCGCCCCGGCGGCTCACCAGCGACACCGGCCGTCAGCGGATCGGCCAGCGGCACGGGCGTTCCGGCGTCGCGCCGTGGCGGCGGCAGGCGTGTGGCCATGATTCGCTCTCTCCCTCCCGTCCGATCATAGCGGCGGTCAGTCCCATTCCATCTCGGCATAGGCCGCGGCGGCGTTGCGCGCCGTCGTCGCCTCGAATCCCGCCCAGCCGGGCGCCTGCGGGGCCATTGCCGCCCCGATCGCCGGCAGCGCCTCGGACAGGCCCTGCCCGGCATCCAGCGCCGCCCGCACTGCGTCCCGCAGCGCGCGCAGATAGGCCGTCTCGGCCGCCGCCGCCTCGGCCAGCGTCGGCGCCACCGGCCCGTGCCCCGGCACCACGAGCGCCCCCTCCGGCGGCGGCGCGTCGAGCCACGCGAGCCACCCTTTCAACGAGCCGTCCATCACCGGGGTCAGCCCGCGAAAAACCAGATCGCCCGTGAAGAGCACGCCCGAGCGGCTGTCGCGCACCGTCATGTCGCTGTCGGTGTGGGCGGTCGCCACCGGCGTCAGGGTCAGCGTCGTCCCGCCCAGGTCCAGCGTCTCCGCCCCCGCCACCAGCCGCGTCGGCGCCACCAGATCGGTCCCCGCCCAGGCGAGCGCCCCGATCTGCGCCGGGATCGTCTCGCGCCAGGTCTCGGCCCGCGCGGCGAGCGCGGCGGGCAGGCGGGCGTCGCCGGTGACCTCGCCCCCCGCCTCGGCCATCAGCCCGGCCCCGGCGATGTGGTCGGGGTGCATATGGGTCAGGATCACCGGCCCGATCGGCAGATCGGTCCGGGCGCGGATCGCGGCATAGAGCGCCTCGGCCTCCTCGCGCGAGCCGCCGGGGTCGATGACCGCCACCCGCGCCTCGCCGATGATCACGCCCAGGTTGGCGATCCGGCCGCGGTTCTCGGGCGACAGCTCGGCATCCGCGCCGCGGTGGACCAGAACGCCCGGCGCGAGTTCGGTCAGCGCGAGCGCTGGGGCCTCGGCCAGCGGCGCGCAGGTCCAGCCCCGTCCGGTCAGGTCGGGATGCGCCGAGAGCCACGCCGCCGCCACCGCCTCGGCGCCCTGCTGGCACGCCGCGGCCTCGGCGGCGCTGCCCTGCGGCAAGAGCCGCGGGGCGCAGGCCGCGGGGTCCGCGGCCAGACAGGCGGTCAGCATCAGGACGAACATCGCCACCCCCTTCCCCAAGGTCCGGCGCCCCACTCTGCGCCGTCGCGGCCGCAGAGGGACAGGGCCCGGGCGAACCTCAGACTTTGGTCGGGCAAACCGGCCCCCGCGCGGGCTTGTGCATGGATTTCAGCGCCGCGGGCTGTCACGCTTTCCGCCACCGCCATGAAGCGCGAGGCACGCCGATGCCCCTTTCGCAGATCGCCCGCTGGATCGCCGTGGCCGCGCTCAGCGCCGGGCCGGCGCTCGGCGCCGACAACCCGCTGCAACCCTCGCCAGCCTGGGACGAGATGCGGCTGGCGGTGATCGGCACCGAGACCGAGCCGCCGGTCGATCCCGCCGTGCTCGACCTCGACGCGCCGATGCGCGCCGACAATCCGGCGCTGGTGCCGATTCGGATCACCCAGCCGCCAGGGGCGCCCGCAATCACCCGCCTGGCGCTGGTCATCGACGAGAACCCGGCCCCGGTCGCGGCCGAATTCACCCTCGGCCCCGCGACCGCCCCCCTCGACCTCTAGGTGCGGGTGAGGGTCAACGCCTATTCCGACGTGCGCGCCATCGCCACGCTCGCGGACGGGCGGCAGGTCATGGCCGGGCGCTTCGTCAAGGCGTCGGGCGGCTGCGCGGCCCCCGCGGGCCGGTCGGGCGAGGACGCGCGCAAGGACATCGGCGCGATGCGCTGGACGTCCGAGCCCGCAGGCGACCGCGCCATGGGCCAGCTGATGATCCGGCACCCCAACTTCTCGGGCCTGCAACGCGACCAGCTCACCCTGCTCGACATCCCGGCCGAGTTCGTCCGCGGCGTCACCCTGCGGCAGGGCGACGCGCTGCTGATGGAGATGGAGGGCGGCATCTCGATCTCGGAAAACCCCGTGTTCCGCCTCGGCTACACCCCCGACGGCGCACCCGTTACCGTCCACGCCGAGGACACCGAGGACCGCCAGTTCGACGCGAGTTTCCCCGGCTCGGGCGGCTGAGGCGCGCTTGCGCCCGGACCGGCCCGCTGGCAGGGTCGCCACCTTGAGCGAAACGGGGGTCTTGGATGGACAGGCGGAAACTGGGCACGATCGAGGTGAGCGACGTCTGCCTCGGGACGATGACATTCGGGCGCGACACGGGCCGGGACGACGCCTTCGCCCAGATGGACCGCGCGCTCGACGCCGGCATCAGCTTCTTCGACACCGCCGAGATGTATCCCGTCCCCCCGCAGGCCGCCTTCTACGGCCGCACAGAGGAGGTGATCGGCGCGTGGCTCTCGGCCCGCCCCGGCGCCCGCGACCGGGTGCAGATCGCCAGCAAGATCAGCGGCCCGAACGGCGGCCATTCCCGCGGCGGCAAGGGGTTCGAGCCGGACAACATCGCCGACGCGGTGGACGGCTCGCTCAAGCGGCTGGGGACCGACCGCATCGACCTCTACCAGCTGCACTGGCCGAAGCGCGGCGGCTATGCCTTCCGGCAGAACTGGACCTTCGATCCGCGCGGCAGCTCGAAGGCGCGGGTCGAGGATCACATGGACGCCATCCTGACCGAACTCGCCAAGGTCGTGGCGGCGGGCAAGGTGCGGGGCTTTGGCCTGTCGAACGAATCCGCCTGGGGCACGATGGCGTGGCTGGGCGCCGCCCAGCGCACCGGCGGGCCGCGGGTGGTGTCGGTGCAGAACGAATACGGGCCGCTCTACCGGATGTATGACACCGACATGGCCGAGGTCGGGCAGAAAGAGGACGTGACGCTGCTGGCCTATTCGCCGCTCGCCGCCGGGCTTTTGACCGGGAAATACGCGGGCGGGACGATCCCCGAGCGCTCGCGCGCCGCGACCGACAAGCGCGAGGGCGGACCGGGCAACCTTGGCGGGCGGATGACCGAACGCGGGCTCACCGCCGCCGACGCCTGGGTCGAGATGGCCCGCGAGCTCGGGCTCGACCCGATCCACGCCGCGGTGGCGTTCGTCCGCCAGCGGCCGTTCCCGGCCATCCCGATCATCGGGGCCACTACCCCGGCGCAGCTCGACCACCTGATAGCCGGGCTGGGGGTGACGCTCGACGACGACGCGCTGGCCGCCATCGACCGCTTCCACCGCGCCCACCCCCTGCCCTACTGAGCGGGGGCGAGAGGGGTGACGCAGCGGCGGGCTTGCACCGCCGCGCGGCCCCCGCAACATCGCGCCACATTCGTGGAGGAACCCCATGCTGCCGCCGATCCTGTCGAACCTGCGCGTCCCCGCCATCGCCTCGCCGATGTTCATCGTCTCGGGGCCGGACCTCGTCATCGCCCAGTGCAAGGCCGGGATCGTCGGCAGCTTCCCGGCGCTCAACGCGCGTGAGAAGGACGGCGAGCCGCCGCTGCTCGACGCCTGGCTGACCCGGATCGAGGAAGAACTCGACCGCCACAACCAGGCCAACCCCGACCGACCGGCGGCGCCCTTTGCGGTCAACCAGATCGTCCACCGCTCGAACGCCCGGCTCGAGCGCGACATCGAGATCTGCCACCGCCACAAGGTGCCGATCTGGATCACCTCGCTCGGCGCCCGCCCCGAGGTGAACGCCGCCGCCCATGACTGCGGCGGGATCACCCTGCACGACGTCATCACCCCCACCTTTGCCCGCAAGGCGCTGGAGAAGGGCGCCGACGGCCTGATCGCGGTGGCGGCGGGCGCGGGCGGGCACGCCGGCGGCCTGTCGCCCTTCGCCCTGATCCAGGAGATCCGGTCCTTCTTCGACGGGCCGCTGCTGCTGTCCGGCGCCATCGCCACCGGCCGCGCGATCCTCGCGGCACAGGCGATGGGGGCGGACCTCGCCTATATCGGCAGCCCCTTCATCGCCACGGCCGAGGCCAACGCCGACGCCGCCTACAAGCAGATGATCGTCGATTCGGGGGCGGAGGACATCGTCTATTCCTCGCTCTTCACCGGGATTCACGGCAACTACCTGAAGCCCTCGATCCGGGCCGCGGGGATGGACCCCGACGCGCTCGGCTCGGCCGACGCCTCGGCGATGGACTTCGGCAAGGGCGCGGCGAAGGCCAAGGCGTGGAGCCAGATCTGGGGCTCGGGCCAGGGCATCGGCGCGATCCACGAGGTGACGCCCGCGGGAGCGCTGGTGGACCGGCTGGCCGCGGAATACGCCGAGGCGCGGCAGGCGCTCTGCGCCGGGTGAGGCGCGGGGGGCTGACGAGCGGGCGGTGAGCGCCGCGCGGATGGCCGGCGTCTTGGCGCTGCTAGGCGCGGCCGACCAGACCTCGATGGAGAGCCCAACCCGTCTTTCATAGCGAGACGGGCTTCTGCCGAGGTCCGGTTGCCGGTCGAGACTCCCCCGTCGAGATTTCCTAGCACAATGAGCGGAGCTGCCCCCTCCCCGGGGGCGCTCCCTCGCAGCCGCCCGGTTGCGGGCTGTCGTTGATCGGATAGCCACCGCGGCTCCGACCCCTGCGGGCACGGGCGCGTCCCTCACCCTTTGCCTGCCAAACAGACGGGCAACTGTGGGCGGGAGGGGTGGGCTCGTTTACTGCCTCTCAGATGGGCGTGGCGCGGCCCTGTCCAATCGACTCCCAGCAGCCGCGCTCCACCCGCACGCATCCGCATACCCCGCCCCCAACGTCACCCCGCCGCCGCGCACGCGGCTGTCGCGCGGGCGTCATGCGCGTGGTACACACCCCTCAGCGCAGATGCCCGGACCCGCCATGACCCCCTCGCAGACCCCCGCCCCGACCCCGCCGCACCCCACCCTCGCCGAGGCCACGCGGGTCTGGGCGCGGATCGCCGCGCTGTCATTCGGCGGCCCGGCGGGGCAGATCGCGGTCATGCACCGCATCCTCGTCGACGAGCGGCGCTGGCTCGGGGACGGGCGGTTCCTGCACGCGCTCAACTTCTGCATGATGCTGCCCGGCCCCGAGGCGATGCAGCTCGCCACCTATGTCGGCTGGCTGATGCACGGGGTGCGCGGCGCGCTGGTGGCGGGGGGGCTGTTCATCCTGCCCGGCGCGGTCTCGATCATGGCGCTGTCGGTCATCTATGTGCTGTGGGGCGGGACCGGCCTCGTCGCGGGGCTGTTCTTCGGCCTCAAGGCGGCGGTGCTGGCGGTCGTGGTGCAGGCGGTGGTGCGGATCGGGACCAAGGCGCTGACCTCGCCCGCGCGGCTGGTCCTCGCGGCCGTGGCCTTCGCTGCCATCGCGGGGCTGGGGGCGCCTTTCCCGCTCATCATCCTCGGCGCGGCGCTGGCCGGCTGGGCGGGCAGCCGGATGGGCATTGCGGGGCTCGCCGGGCCCGGGCACGGGGCCGCGGGCACCATCGCCGACGCCGGCACCGTGCTGGACGAGGCCGCGCCGCCCGCCGGGGCGGGGGCGACCCGCGCGGGGATGGTGGCGCTGGTGCTGTGGCTTGTCCCGGTCGCGGCGCTTTGGCTCGCGCTGCCGGGCAGCGTCTGGGCCGAGATCGCGGCGTTCTTCGCCAAGCTCGCGCTGCTGACCTTCGGCGGCGCCTACGCGGTCCTCGCCTGGGTCGCGCAAGAGGCCTCGGCCCGCTACGGCTGGGTCACGCCGGGCGAGATGCTCGACGGACTGGGGCTCGCCGAAACGACGCCCGGGCCGCTCATCATGGTGACGCAGTTCGTGGGCTTCCTCGCCGCCTGGCGCGAGACGGGGGGCAGCGTCGGCGCCGGGGTGCTGGGCGGGCTGCTGACGACCTGGGTAACGTTCGCGCCCTGCTTTGCCTTCATCTTCCTCGGCGCCCCGCATATCGAGCGGCTGCGCCACAACCCCGGCCTCGCCGCGGCGCTCGGCGCCATCACGGCGGCGGTGGTGGGGGTGATCCTCAACCTCGCACTGTGGTTCGGCTGGCACTTCGTCATGCCGGGCGGTCGGCTCGACCCGTGGGCCGCGGCGCTGTCAGGGGTGGCGCTGGTGCTGGTCTTCGGGCTGCGCTGGGGGGTGGTGCCGGTGCTGGCCCTGTGCGCGGCGGCCGGGATGGCGCTGCGGCTGGCGGGGGTGGTCTGAGGGGCAGCCCTGACGGCGGCCCCCGGTCAGCTCAGTGGCTGTCGGCGGCGGCGCCGGCGCGGCGCAGCTCATCCTCGTCCACCGGCTTCGCGCCGTTGAAGAACCAGTTCAGCAGCACGGCCGACACGGCGGCCAGCAGGATGCCCGAGTGGGTCAGCACCCGGGTCCCGCGCGGCAGCCACTGGTCGAAGTCGCCGGCGATCATCGGGATCATCCCCATGCCGATGGCGATGGCGACGATGAACAGGTTGTGCCGGTTGGCGGTGAAATCGACGCGGCTGAGGATGCGCACGCCGGTCGCGGCGACCATCCCGAACATCACCAGCCCGGCCCCGCCCAACACCACCGTCGGCAGCGCCTCGACCAGCGCGCCCATCTTGGGGATCAGCCCAAGCACGATCATGATCGCCCCGCCCGCCACGCAGACGAAGCGCGAGCGCACGCCGGTCACGCCCACCAGCCCCACGTTCTGCGAGAACGAGGTGTAGGGGAAGGTGTTGAACACCCCGCCGAGGATCGTGCCGACGCCGTCCGCCCGCAGCCCCGCCGCCAGCCGCGGCTGGCTGATCCGGTGGCCCACCATGTCACCGAGCGCGAGGAACATCCCCGTCGATTCGATCATCACCACGATCATCACCAGCGTCATGGTCAGGATCATCACCGGGTCGAAGGTCGGCATCCCGAAGTGGAAGGGCCGGATCGGCGCGAACCAGGCGGCCGCCGCGACCTTCTCGAAATGCATCATCCCCATCGACGCGGCGAGGAGCCCGCCCACCACGATCCCGATCAGCACCGCGATGTTCGACAGGAAGCCGCGCCCGAAGCGGGCGATCAGCAGGATCGTGGCCAGCACCACCCCGGCGATCAGGAAGTTGCGGGGCGCGGCGTAAAGCGGGTTCGGCACGCTGGCCGCGATCTTCGTCCCAAGCGGCACGCCGCCCGCGGCGACCTGCGCATCCAGCCACGCCTGCATCGCCGGATCGACGAGCTTCGGCGCCGTCGGCCCCTGCTGCAGGCCGAAGATCCAGTTGATCCCGATCGGCATCAGGCTGATCCCGATGGTCAGGATCACCGTCCCGGTCACGACCGGCGGGAAGAACCGCAGCATCCGGCTGACCAGCGGCGCCAGCAGCACCGCCACGATCCCCGCCCCGATCACCGCGCCGAAAAGCGCCCGCGCGCCGATCTCGCCCGGGGTCTCGTTGGCGATGGCGACCATCGGCCCGACCGCGGCGAAGGTCACGCCCATCATCACCGGCAGCCGCACGCCGAGCCACGCGCCCGCGCCCATCGACTGGATGATAGAGGCGATGCCGCAGACGAACAGGTCGGCCGAGATCAGGAACGCCACGTCCTCGGGCGAAAGCTTCAGCGCCCGGCCGACGATCAGCGGCACGGCGATGGCGCCCGCATACATCACCAGCACGTGCTGAAGCCCCAGCGCAAAGAGCCGCGGGGCGGGCGGCACGGCCTCGACAGGGTCGAGCGTGCCACGGGAATGGGTCAGGTCGGTCATCGGTCTCCCTCGGTTCACGGCTCTGCGGCCGCTCGGGCCGAGGCTGCGCTGGCGGATCGGCTGCGCCAAGCCAAATCGCGCGGCTTTCCACCATGCGGATTGCGCCCTGCCCGGGATTGCGCCAGCCTGCCCGCGCCATGACCGACCCCCGCCGCCCCGTGCCCCCGCCGTCCGACGACACCCCCTCGACCCCTGCGGCCAAGCCGCCGGCCCGCACCGGCCGCCCGCGCAAGACGCCGGCCGAGGAGCCCGCGGGCGGCTCGGCCGTGGTGGACCGGGCGCTGGCGATCCTCGACGCGCTGGCGGCCCGCGACGGGCTGCCGCTCTCGGACATCGCCCGCCAGCTCGGGCTCGCGCCCTCGACCACGCACCGGCTGCTGGGCGCGCTGGCCGCGCGGCGGCTGGTCGAGGCCGACCCGGCGACGCAGGGCTGGTCGATCGGGCCGGGCGCGGTGCGGCTGGGGGCGGCCTTCCTGCGCCGCGGCGGGCTGGCCGAGCGCGCCCGCCCGGCGCTCGCCCGGCTGGCGGCCGAAAGCGGCGAGACCGCGGCGCTTGCCGTCCCCGACGCCGACGCGGCGCTGGTCGTGGCCGAGGCCGCCGGCCCCGCCACGCTGCGGGTGGTGCTGGCCCCCGGCACCCGCCTGCTCCTGCACGCCAGCGCCGCGGGCAAGGCGCTGATCGCGCATCTGCCGCTCGCCCGGGTCGAGGCGCTGCTGGGCGCCGGCCCCCTGCCGGCGCTGACCCCGCAGAGCCTGACCGATCAGGGCGCGCTCACCGCCGACCTCGCCACCCTGCGCCACGCCGGCTGGCTGTCCGAGCGCGACGAGTCCGTGCCGGGCCAGTCGGCGGTCGCGGCGCCGGTCTTCGCGGGCCTGGGCGACCCGGTCGCGGCGCTCACGCTCGCCGGCCCGTCGCTGCGGCTGGACGCACGCCGCATCGAGGCCCTCGGCCCCACCATCGCCGCCGCCGCCGCCGCGCTGGGGGCGGCGCTCGGGGGGCGGTGAGGGGGGCCGTCCCGCCGTGGAAATGATGGGGTTTGGACGGCCTCACGCGCGAGGGATCGCGCCAATAAGCCTGTCCCAGCACGGCGCTCGGTCGCGAAGGGGAGACCGCCTCGCTGGGTCGGTCGGCCCCCCGTCGCCGCTGCACCATCCTGCGGCGGGCGCCCGCCGCGCAACACCGGGAGGCTCCACGCCCCCCGAGCCGCCACCCCGCCCCCGTCCGCCCCGCCCTTCCACCGGCCGCGCCGTGCCGCTAGGGTCGCGGCGATGACCAGCCCTCCCGCCCCTCTCGCCACGATCGAGGCCGCCGACGCGGCCCTGACCGCCGGCCTTGCGCGGATGCTCGCGCCGCGGCTGGCGCCGGGCGACACGCTGCTGCTCGACGGGGCGGTGGGGGTGGGCAAGACCCATTTCGCCCGCGCCCTGATCCGCGCCCGACAGGGCGACGCGGCCGAGGATGTGCCGAGCCCGACCTTCACCCTCGTCCAGACCTACCTCGACGCGGGCGGCATCGAGCTCTGGCACGCCGACCTCTACCGCCTGACCGATCCCGCCGAGCTGTTCGAGCTGGGGCTCGAGGACGCGATGCCCGAGGCGATCACGCTGATCGAGTGGCCCGAGCGGATGGGCGCCCCGCCCGCCGGCGCGCTGCGCGTCGCGCTCTCCGCAACCGAGCCCGCCACCGACCCCGACCTGCGCCGCATCACGCTGAGCGGCGATCCTGCGCGCTGGGGTTGGGTGGCGCGCCTTGCGGCGGCGGCGCGGTTCGTCCACGCCGCCGGCTGGGCCGAGGCGCGGGTGGCGACGCTGGCCGGGGACGCCTCGGCCCGCAGCTATGCGCGGCTTGCCGCGCCCGAGGGCACCGCGGTCCTGATGGACGACCCCGGCGGGCAACTGCCGCGCTATCTTCAGATGACCGACTGGCTGCGCGACCGGGGCTTTGCCGCCCCGGCGGTGCTGGCCGCCGACCCGGCGCAGGGCTTCGCGCTGCTCGAGGATCTGGGCGACGACCTGCTTGCCCGGGTGCTCGACCGCGACCCCGGGGCGGCCGAGGCGCTCTATGACCGCGTCACCGACCTGATCGTGGACCTGCACCGCCACGCCCCGCCCAACTTCGTGGCCCCGCTCGACGGCGCGGCGCTGGCGGGGCAGGTCGGGCTTCTGGCCGAGTGGTACGCCCCTGCCGCCGGCGCCCCCGGCGCAGGGGCCGAGGCGGGCGCCGCCATCGCCGCGCTGTGGGACCGGCTGGCCGCCCAGACAAAGCCGGTCGTCTCGCTGCGGGATTTCCACGCCGAGAACCTCGTCTGGCGGGGCGACGGGCCGCTGGGGCTGCTCGACTTTCAGGACGCGGTGGCGACGCACCCGGCCTATGAGCTCGTCTCGGCCCTGCAGGACGCGCGCCGCGACATCCCGCCCGCGACCGAGGCGCGGCAGATCGACCGTTACCTCGCCGCGACCGGGCAAGCCCCGGACCGCTTCCGCGCCGCCTATGCGCTGATGGGCGCGGCGCGGGGGCTGCGGATCATGGGGATCTTCGCCCGGCTGGCGCTGCGCGACGGCAAGCCGCGCTACCTCGACCTGATGCCGCGGGTCTGGGCGGCGGTGACGGGCGACCTCGCCCACCCGGCGCTGGCGCCGCTGGCCGAGGCGGTGGCCGGCGTGCCCGCGCCCACGCCCGAGGTCATCGCCGCGCTGCGCGCCCGCACCGGCCGCGCGTCCGAGGCGCCGACCACGCTGATGCTGTTCGCCGCCGGCAAGGGCACGCGGATGGCGCCGCTGACCGACCACACGCCGAAGCCGCTGATTCCGGTCGCCGGGCGGGCGCTGATCGACCACGCGCTGGACCTCGCCGCTGACGCGGGGGTGTCGCGGGTGGTGGTCAACACCCATCACCTCGGCGAGCAGATCGCCCGCCACCTCGCCCGGCGGCCGGGCATCGTGATCTCGGACGAGGCCGACCTTCTGCGAGAGACCGGCGGCGGGCTGCGCCATGCGCTGCCGCGGCTGGGGCCGGGGCCGGTGCTGACCATGAACCCCGACGTCATCTGGCGCGGCCCGAACCCGCTGGCCGCGCTGCGCGCCGGCTGGGACGGGGACCGGATGGAGGCGCTGCTGATGCTCGTCCCCGCCCAGCGCACCCGCGGGCGGGTCGGCCCGGGCGACTTCTCGCTCGACGCCGACGGGCGCCTCCGCCGCGGCGGGCCGCTCGTCTATGGCGGGGCGCAGGTCATCGCCACCGACCGGTTGGCGGGGGTCGAGGCCGAGGTGTTCTCGCTCAACCTCATCTGGGACGCGATGATCGCGGCGGGCGGCGCCTTCGGGCTCATTCACCCCGGCGACTGGTGCGACGTCGGGCGGCCGGACTGCATCCCGCTGGCCGAGGGGATGCTGGCCGAGGCGATGCGTGAGGGGCGCACCTGATGCGCGGCCTCTACGCCCTGCCCCCCGGCGTGGACTTCGCGGGCGAGGTCGTGCGCGGCCTGCGCGACCGCATGGCGGACCGCCCGCCCGAGGCGATGGCCTCGGTCACCATCCACTGCAACTCGGGCCAGACGCTGCGCGCCATCGAGGCGGCCTTCCACCGCGGCGGCCCCGCCCTTCTGCCGCGCCTGCGGCTCATCGCGGAACTCGGGACCGGCGCCGGGTTGCCTTCGCCCGAGGCGCCGCTCGCCCGCCGGCTCGAGCTGTCGCGGCTGGTCGCGGCGGCGCTGGCGGCGGGCGGCACGGCGGCGCAGGACTGGGGCCAGTCGGTGCCGGCGCTGACCCGCTCGCTCGCCGGGCTGATGGCCGAGATGCAGGCCGAGGGGCTGGGGCCCGAGGCGCTCGAGACGATCGACGCGGGCGCCCATGCGGCGCATTGGCAGCGGGCGCTGGCCTTCCTGCGGATCGCCGCGGGGTTCCATCTGGGCGACGACGCCCCCGACCGCGAGGCGCTGCAGTACCGGGCCGCGCGGGCGCTGGCCGACGACTGGGCCGCGGGCCGGAACCTGCCCGCGGGGCCGGTGATCGTCGCAGGCTCGACCGGCTCGCACGGGGCCACGCGGCTGTTCATGGAGGCGGTGGCGCATCTGCCCGAGGGCGCCGTGATCCTGCCCGGCCACGACGCCCACACGCCGCCCGAGCTGCTGGCGCGCCTCGCCGCGGGGGACGAGGACCACCCGCAGGCCCGGCTGGCCGCGCTGACCGAGGCGCTGGGGCCGCCGCAGCCCTGGACCGATGCCGCGCCGCCGGCGCCGGCGCGCAACCGCCTCGTCAGCCTAGCGCTGCGCCCGGCGCCGGTGACCGACCGCTGGATCGCCGAGGGGCCCTCGCTCGGGCCGCTGCTGGCGGCGACCGAAGGGCTGGGGCTGATCGAGGCCGACCAGCCCGCCGCCGAGGCCGCGGCCATCGCCGCGCTGATCCGCGCCACGATCGAGGACGCCCGCCCGGTCACGCTGATCGCCGCCGACCGCAACCTGACCCGGCGGGTGACGGCGCAACTGGACCGCTGGGGCATCCGCCCCGACGACAGCGCCGGGGCGCCGCTGCCGCTGACCGCGGCGGGGCTGTTCCTGCGCCACATCGCCGAACTGCCGCTCGCGCCCTTCGAGATCGCGCCGCTGCTGGTGCTGCTCAAGCATCCGCTGACCGCGACCGGACAGGGCGACAGCGCCACCGCGCGGCGGCGGGCGCGGCGGGCGCATCTGCTGCACACCCGGGAACTCGAGCTGTTCCTCCGCCGCAACGGCCCCCCCTTCCCCGACGCCGCGGCGCTGCGCCGGGCCGGCGCGGCCTCGCGCCGGGGCCGCCCCGCCCCCGGGCGCGCGGCCTGGGCCGAGGGGGTCGCGGCGCTGATCGACGCGACCCTGCCGCTGATCGCCGACCCCGGCCCGCTGCCGCTGGCCGATCGCGCCGCCCGCCACCGCCGGCTGGCCGAGCTGTGGGCCGCAGGCGCCGGGGGCGAGGCGGAGGCCTCGGCGCTCTATGCCGAGCGGGCGGGCGACAAGGCGCGCGCCGTCCTCGACCACATCGCCGCCCACGCCCCGCGCGGCCCCGAAAGCTCGGCCCGCGACTTTGCCGAGCTGCTGGTGCAGGAGCTGCAGGCGCAGGCGGTGCGCGCCGACGCCGACTCGCACCCGCTGGTCCGCATCCGCGGCCCGCGCGAGGCCCGGACCGAGGTCGGCGCCCAGCCGGGCGGGCTGGTGATTCTCGGCGGGCTGAACGAGGGCGGCTGGCCGCAGGCGCTCGACCCCGATCCGTGGCTCAGCCGGCCGATGCGGCGGCAGGCGGGGCTGCCGCTGCCCGAGCGGCGGATCGGTCTGTCGGCGCATGATTTCCAGATCGCGGTGGCGGGGCCCGAGGTGATGCTGACCCGCGCCCGGCGCAGCGACGAGGCCGAGACGATCCCGGCCCGCTGGCTGAACCGGCTTGTGAACCTCGTGGCCGGGCTGCCCGCGCAGGACGGCAAGGCGGCGCTCAAGGCGATGCGGGCGCGGGGCGATGTCTGGCTGGCCCATGCTGCGGCGCTGGCGGTGCCCGGGCCTGCGGATCAGGCCCCGGCCGCCCCCCGCCCCGCGCCGCGCCCGCCCGCCCCGGCGCTGCGCGAACTTTCGGTCACCGCCGTCTCGCGGCTGATCCGCGACCCCTATGCGATCTACGCGGCCCGGGTGCTGCGGCTGCGCGCGCTCGACCCGCTCAGGCCGCTGCCCGACGCAGCCGAGCGCGGCAACGTGCTGCACGACATCATCCGCCGCTTCCTGACCCCGGCCCCGGCCGCGGGCGACAGCCCCGAGTTCCTAGCCGCGCGGCTGCTCGCTGCGGCCGACGAGGTGCTGGCGGCGCAGGTGCCCTGGCCGGCGGTGCGGATGTTCTGGCGCGCCCGCATCGCCGGGATCGCCCCGGCGCTGGCCCGGGCCGAGGCCGAACGGCTGGCCGAAGGCGCGCCGATGGTGGTCGAGACCGGGCACCGGCTGCCGCTGGCGGGGACCGGCTTCACGCTGACCGCC
This sequence comes from Paracoccus panacisoli, assembly GCF_042435015.1. Classification (NCBI taxonomy): domain Bacteria; kingdom Pseudomonadati; phylum Pseudomonadota; class Alphaproteobacteria; order Rhodobacterales; family Paracoccaceae; genus Paracoccus; species Paracoccus panacisoli. Next base: position 80,071 of record NZ_JBHMQU010000004.1, read on the forward strand.
CGCCCCGACCGGATCGACCGGCTGAACGACGGGCGGGTGGTGATCTACGACTACAAGTCGGGCACGCCGCCGACCGCGAGACAGGTCAAGGCGTTCGACAAGCAACTGCCGCTCGAGGCGGCGATGGCCGAGCGCGGGGCGATCGGGGGCGAGCCGCTCGAGGTGGCGGACCTGCGCTACATCCGGCTGGGCGGCAAGGGCGAGACGACCTCGCTCGGCTGGGGCGACGACCTGACCGGGACGTGGGACGATTTCGTGACGCTGATCGGCGCCTATCTGTCGGGCGCGCACGGCTTCGCGGCCCGGCGGGCGATGGAGCGGACGACCGATGGCTCGGATTACGACCACCTGAGCCGCTATGGCGAGTGGTCCGACGCCGACCCCGCAACGGTGATCGAGGTGGGCCGTGACTGATCCGACACCCCCGGAGGACCCGACCGAACCGGGCAAGCGCAAGCGCAAGCGCGAGGACGGTGAGCAGACGCCGGATCAGGGCGACACGCCGGATTCGGAAACCCCTTCCGAACCCGCCAAAGTCCCCGATGACGCCACCCGCAACCAGCACCGGGCCGCGGACCCCGAGCGCTCCACCTGGCTGACCGCCAACGCCGGCTCGGGCAAGACCAGCGTGCTGACCGACCGGGTGGCGCGGCTGCTGCTGGACGGCACCCCGCCTGAGCGCATCCTGTGCCTGACCTACACCAAGGCCGCCGCGACCGAGATGCAGAACCGCCTGCTCGGCCGGCTGGGCGAGTGGGCAATGCTGGACGACGCCACCCTTACCAAGCAGCTTGCGGCAATGGGGGTGGGCCCCGCGGCCGACCTCGCCGCCGCGCGGCGGCTGTTTGCGCAGGCGATCGAGGCGCCGGGCGGCCTCAAGGTTCAGACCATCCACAGCTTCTGCGCCGGCGTCCTGCGGCGCTTTCCGCTCGAGGCCGGGGTGCCGCACGGCTTCGCCGAGCTGGACGAGCGCACCGCAGCGAACCTGCGCGCCGAGGTGATCGAGGCCATGGCCCGCGAGGGCGCGCCCGAGATGGCGGACCTGATGTCGCTGCTGACCGAGGACCGGCTGGACGGGTTCCTCGCCACGCTGCGCGACCACGACGCCGCGCCCTGCGCCGACACGCTGTGGGCCGGCTGCGGCCTGCCGCCCGGGTTCGACGAGGCGGCGCTGCTCGCCGGCTGCCTCGACGGGCGCGAGGCGACGCTGATCCCGGCGCTGATCCCGCTGCTCGAGGCGAGCAGCGCGAACGACCAGAAATCCGCCGCCCACCTGCGCGGCGCCGACTGGGCGCAGCCCGACCTCGGCGCGCTCGAGGTGCTGGAGCGGGTGCTGCTCAACGGCGAAAGCGCCAAGGCGCCGTTTTCCGCCAAGCTCGGCGGCTGGCCCACCAAGGCGCTGCGCAGCGGCCCCTGCGCGCCGTTCGTGGACCAGATCGAGGAGCTGATGTCGCGGGTCGAGGCGACCCGGCCCCGGCGGTTGGCGCTCGCCCACGCCACCCGCACGCTGGCGTTGCAGCGCTTCGGCCACGCCTTCTGCGCCCGCTACGCGGCGGCGCGGCGGGCCGGCGGGTGGCTCGACTTCGACGACCTGATCCTGCGGACCGCGCGCCTGCTCGAGGATGCGGCGATGGCGCAGTGGGTGCTGTTCCGGCTGGACGGCGGGATCGACCACATCCTCGTGGACGAGGCACAGGACACCTCGCCCGCGCAATGGCGGGTGATCGAGCGGCTGACGACCGAGTTCACCGCCGGCGAGGGCGCCCACGACCGGCCGCGCACGCTGTTCGTGGTGGGCGACCCGAAGCAGTCGATCTTCTCCTTCCAGGGCGCCGACATCGCGGTCTTCGAGGACCGCCGCCGCCAGTTCAAGGCCGCCTTCGACGCCGCCGGCCAGCCGATGCAGGACGCGGCGCTGCTGCACTCGTTCCGCTCGTCCCCGGCGATCCTCGCGCTGACCGACGCGGTGTTCGAGGGGCCTGCGGGCGAGGGGCTGGGCGAGTTGCCGCCGCACCACATCGCCTTCCGCGACCGGATGCCGGGGCGGGTGGACCTGTGGGCGCCGGTGCCCGAGCCGCAGAAGCCCGAGCCGGGCCCGTGGCACGAGCCGGTGGACCAGCCCGCGCCCAACGCCGCGGCGACCGTGCTGGCCGAGCGGGTGGCGGCGGCCGCCAAGGCGATGATCGGCACGCCCATCCTGCCGCGCGGCAAGGACGAGCCGCGGCCGATCAGGCCGGGCGACATCCTGATCCTCGTGCAGCGCCGCAAGGGGCTGTTCCACCACCTGATCCGGGCGTTGAAGAAGGCCGAGCTGCCGGTGGCCGGGGCCGACCGGCTGCGGCTGGGGGCCGAGCTGGCGGTGCGCGACATCCGGGCGGTGCTCTCGGTCCTCGCGCTGCCCGAGGACGACCTGTCGCTGGCCGCCGCGCTGCGCTCGCCCCTCTTCGGGCTCAGCGAGGACGCGCTCTACCGCCTCGCCGCGCCGCGCAAGGGGCTGCTGATCGCGGCGCTCAGGGCCTCGCCGCACCGCGAGGCGATGGCGATCCTCGAGGATCTGCAGCGCCACGCCGACTTCATGCGCCCCCATGACCTGATCTCGCGGCTGCTGATCCGGCACCGCGGGCGGGCGCGGCTGATCGGCCGGCTCGGCCCCGAGGCCGAGGACGGGATCGACGCGCTGATGGCGCAGGCCCTGACCTACGAGACGACCGAGGCGCCCTCGCTGACCGGGTTCCTTGCGTGGCTTGCCGATGACGAGGCCGAGCTGCGCCGCCAGCCCGACAGCGCGTCCGAGGGCGAGGGGGTGATCCGGGTGATGACGGTGCACGGGGCCAAGGGGTTGGAAAGCCCGGTGGTGATCCTGCCCGAGACCGCCAGGCGCGGCGGCCCCGGCCAGACCCCGCCGACGATCCTGCCCGACAGCGGCCCGCCCGCGCACTGGCGGGCGGCGAAACCCATGCAGACCGAGGACGTGCGCGGGTGGATCGACCGCGACGCGCGCCGGTCCGAGGAAGAGCGGCGGCGGCTCCTGTATGTCGCGCTGACGCGGGCGGAAAGCTGGCTGATCGTGGCTGCTGCGGGCGAGACGGGGGTGGGGACCGAAAGCTGGTATGCGATGGTCTCGGACGGGTTCGACCGCGCGCGCCAGCCCGGCCTCGACGCCCAGACGCTGGACGACGGGCACGGCGGCACCACCCGGCGGCTGGCCTTCGGCGACTGGCCGGTGGCGGCCGCGGCGGCGGCCGACACGGGCGATGCGCCCCCGCCCCCGCCCCTGGCCGACTGCCTGCGGCGCGGGGCCGAGACCTTCGGCTGGGCCGACCGGCCCGAGCCGGGC